>JAIRXN010000206.1 GCA_031268245.1 Treponema sp.
CTCCGCACGGTAACCGTTTTAAGCTCTACCACCGAGGGGAGTACCTTATCCGCCACGGAACGGAACGCAGTCTGCAGACCTTCCGCCACCGCCAAAGCATCGGCAGGTATCACAACGGAGCTTTCCTGTGCCCGGGCGGTTCTCCCGGCGCCGGGAGTTGAACAGGAAAAGGAAAGGAAAGCAAGGGAAAACCCGAACATGACACCCAGCAGCACCAAATTAAAGATAAGAAAGTTCTTTGAGGACAATTTTTTGATTAGGTTCATTTTTTTCTCCTGGAAAATTTAATAATATGAGGCTGTTCTAAAACCCGGTAGGGATCATATTTTTAAAACAGCAAACTCATTCTGTCTTCATTATCGCGATATTTCGACTTTTGTTTCTTTATTCATAAAAAAAATCCTCATGAAAATAGTTACACCGGAACCGGAGCCGCAATTCGTTCAGGCTGCAGGCCGGTAAAAGCTTCCAAAGGCTCGGTGAGGATCTCGGTGCGGCCGCCGTGGATTGCAATGGTATGCTCCCAGTGGGCGGAAACTTTACCGTCGGCGGTAACCACTGTCCAGCCGTCTTCAAGAATCTCAACATCCCCGGTTCCCAGGTTGATCATCGGCTCGATGGCAATAACAAAGCCCTTACCCATCCGGGGATTGGGACCGTGGGGCTGGTTGGGTACCTGGGGATCCTCATGGAGTTCCAGACCGACACCGTGACCGCAGAACTGGTGCACCACTCCGTAACCCTTCTCCTGGGCACAGCCATTCACCGCCCGGGCAATCTGGAGAAGCCTCTCTCCCTCCCGCGCCGCCTCAATGCCCCGGTAGAGACAGCCGCATGTGACCGCATTCAAGGCATGAATCTCCGCCCTCATCTTCCCGGCCTCGATGCTTATAGCCTGATCGCTGATAAAACCGCCCAGATCGATACCGCTGTCCAGGGAAACAAGGTCGCCGTCCCGGATCTTCCGTTTGGAGGGGATGCCGTGGATCACCTCATCGTTGATGGAAATACAAATCGAAGCCGGATAGGGATTCTTCTTCGGCCCGTAACCCAGAAACGCCGGCCTGCCGCCGACTTTTTTGATCCAGGCATAGACCCACTTGTCTATCTCTATGGTCTGGACGCCCGGTTTTACGAGAGGAATAAGTTCCCGGTACATGGCGGAAAGCATCTTGCAGGAACTGCGGATACCGTTTATCTGGACTTCATTTTTCAAGCGAATCATACATTAAGCTTCCTGCGGAGTTTTGAGGCATTGGGAAGCGCCGGATCCCGTTTGAGCGCCTCCCGGATAATCCCTGCGGCGGAGGAATAATCCCCCAGCATATAGAGAGTCTCCGCCATGGAACGGAGCCAACGGGCCTCGTCCCGGGGAGGAAAACCAAGCCCCAAAAGGGTTTCCATGCAGGAAAGCCAGGTTTCTTCGTCTACCTGGGGCTTAAGATGAAGCCTCACCAGTTCCTTGAGGCTGATCTCCACATCTTCCGCAAAAAAATGAAAGTAAGGCTTGCGCCGTTCTTCCCGAAGCACCCTGGTAAGCAGCACAAAGGCATCGTAGTATTCCCCCCGGCGGGCCAGCTCGTCGGCAAGAAAATAGGCGCCGTCCATCCAGTCATCCCGGGAAAGATACTTTTCCATGGGAAAATTGACACCGCCGTTTTTCTTCCAGACGGCGATGGCATCCTCCTCTTCCAGATGAAAGAGTTCAAAAAGCACCAGTTTCGCCTGACTGGCAGGGTCTTCCGGCCTTTGCCGCAGGAAAGCCCGGTAATCAAAGCCCCCCCGATCCACAAAACGTGAATAGGCCCTGTCATACTCAAAACGGCGATCGGCATCGGAAAGAATTTTGTAAGCCGCAAGCAGCTTCCGCATCCTGTCTTCAGTGCCCTTGCCCGCAATATCCGGGTGCAGCCGCTTTGCCTTTTCCCGGAAAGCCCTCTTTATATCAGCGGAACTGGCGCTTTCCGTAAGTCCAAGCAGGCTGTAATAATTATCCACACTATTTTTCCGCTAAATCGAATCGAAAATGACACAAAGTTTCATTCGCTGCACAGGGCTCTCAGGCTCCTATCCTTTTACCCAGAGCTTCCGCATGGGGAACCGAGAGGAGAATGTCGCTCCAATTCACCGTCATTCCTTCTTTTTCCATGGCCTTCATCAGGTTTGAAAGAGCGCGGGCGGTAAAAAGCCCCCCCTTCCGGATAAAGGCGGCGCTCTTCTTGCCTCCGAGACTACTCCCTGCCGCAAGCACAGGGGCCAGGGAACCGGCAAGCTTGCCGGAAAAGAAACCGATGGGCTCGGCAACTACGACAATATACTCATAGCCGGGAAGCCTCATGCCGTCTTCTGTCCATGCGTCGAGTACATCTACCCGGTGCCCCATAGATTCCATACCCTTTGCCAGGGATTTTACATAGTCCGGAGGAGGCTTGCGCTGCGCCGGTACACTAACTATGGCAATTCTCATGAATGCATCCTTACTTTACTTTTACGCCTGCTTATATATCTGATCAATGCCCGGTTCCTTGACAAGAAGCACCGAACATTTGGCATTTATCATAAGTTCCCGGTGGGAATGAGAGATAATATCCCTGGCGCTGCGATCCTTTTCCCAGCCCCCCAGAATGATAAAATCGGCCTTTTTCTCATCCGCCACGGTAAGAATCTCCGTATAGACCGCTCCCCGGCGCATCTCCCGCTCCACCTTGACTCCCTTGGCCCGGGCCAACTCTTCAACAAAGGAAAGATAACGTTCGCCGTTGACTTCCAGACTCTTTTCGTACTCCTGACTCTCTTCCTGGATGAAGATCTTACTCAAGGCAAGCTGACGAATCGTGGCGGTATCTACGACATACACCGCGGTAAGCCTGCAGCGAAGCTGTTTACTCATGACGATTGCATACTTGGCAGCGAGAATTGAAGCATCCGAACCGGTGATTACCACCACAATGTTGGAGATAAGAGGCTTCGTCATTATTCTTTTCCGGCCTTCCTTTTCAAGAGTTTGCTGGTGAAGAAGGAGTCCCTGTCCCGTTCTTCCAGGCTCGATTCAATATAGACCCTGGTTTCTCTGGCAGTAGGAATAACCATCTTCTCCAGGGCATTTACCCTGCGCTGGGTTTTACGAACCTCACGGGCAAGACGCCATGCAATGGTTCTTACCGCCGCCAGTTCCGTACAAACTTTCAGCATCTCAAAGAATTCTAGCACAGTTTCATCGCATTCTGCAAATGAATTTGCCGGAGAATATTTAAGTTCCGCCTCGGGAAGCTTGATTTCAAGACTCGGAAGGCTCATCCCGGCTGCCGAAACCTGTTTTTCCCGCAATTCAAACTGGTAACGGATATTCCGGGAAAGCCGGCCGGCACGTTCCCGGCCCACCACGATGAGCATACGCTTCAGCGCAGGATAGGCAGAAGCGATCCGCGCATCAAGATCCCGCTCCAGAAGCTTTACCTGCTCCACCTTTGCCATGAGTTCCATCACAAGAATCTCCCGCTTCTGTTCCAGAAGGTCATAACCCTCCTCGGCGGTAACAAGCCGCTCCTTTACACGGATGAGATTGCTTTTTGTTGGAGCTATGTTTTCCTTAGCCATAAATGCTCTAACTAATGTATAGTATTGTACTTCATTTGACAATGGGACCGGGACGGAAACGGAGAATCGGCGTTTACTTAATATTTAACCACAAAGAAATTTGCCACCAATGCTTTATGATATTTTGTAAAAGGGATAACCTATATCCGACGGGATGTAGGGAGGTCAGCCCCTTTCGGGGCTAATCAGAAAGGCGCCGATTGTTTCGTGCGGTGAGGGAACGGTCAGGGGGAAACCTTTGGCAGACCTCGTCACGAATAATAATCACAACGGCGGCCGAAGAAAATAATGAGGAGCCTCCCCCGCGCAAGCGGGCTCTTGTTAGGCGCCGCTACCTCGAATAGGATCTCGGTATTACCCCGAGCAGAGACCCCTATTCCGCCAATTTTATCTCTAAGGAGCGGGATATGGCACGGTATGTGGGAATCGACCTGGCGAAACGGACGATGGAAGTGTGCGTCCTGGACGGGAACAAGATTGAGCGGCACGGGCTGACGACCGACAAGAAGGGGCAGACGCTGCTGGTACAACTCGTGCGGAAGACCGATGTAGTGGGGTATGAAGTATGCCGGTACGGGAACCGGCTGGCGCGGATGCTGGAGCAGGAAACGGGCTGTACGGTTGTTTCCCTGAACCC
>JAIRXN010000063.1 GCA_031268245.1 Treponema sp.
AATGCCATTTTACGGCAGGCCATGCTAAAAGAAGCCAATTAATTAGAGCCTCCCCGACGTAGTGGTAACAGCCTGACATAGGGCGTATTTTTTTCATTTCATCCTCGTCATATCCGCAGCAACAACTCTTTTTCACTGGAGTTCCTGGGGCAAGCCGTGATCTCCAACTTACCAGCGGAGGGCGGCAGTAACATGGAAGGCGGCTCATTGCCACGCAGTCCATCACCGGATATACTGCATGTATGATTAGCCAATGCACATTGAGAGTCCGTACCTATGAGTGCGACAGTTACGGTCATGTGAACAACGCCAACTATCTTAACTATCTGGAATATGCCCGCTATGAATACCTCAAGGATGTAGGTTTCGATTACCCGGCCGCAGTCAAGGCCGGGTACGGGGTTTATATAGCCCGGATAGAGATTGATTATAAAAAATCCGCCGTTACCGACGAAGAGTTACTCATAAAAACCTGGGCGATCAAAAAGGGCGCCGTGTCGGGAACGGTGGCCCAGGAGATTTGGCGGGGGGAAGATCTGCTGATCGGCGCAAAAGTTACCTGGGCCTTCGTGGATTCCAGAGGCATGCCTACGAGGATTCCCGCCGAGTGGGATCTTCCGGGCCTAAAGCCGGTATCCTCCGCCAGCCGCTAATTCAGATAACTGGTTTTCAGTTTGTTTTCTTTCTCAAAGCGCTGCATGGCAAGCTGAATCAGGCGGTCGATTAGTTCAGAATAGGAAATGCCGCTGGCTTCCCAGAGTTTAGGATACATGCTGATCCGGGTAAAGCCCGGCATGGTGTTAATCTCGTTCACGATGACCCTTCCTTCCTCCCGGACAAAGAAATCCACCCTGGAGAGACCTTCGCAGCAAAGGGTATGGAAAGTCTTTACCGCCAGATCCTGCACTTCCTTTACGATTTCCGGAGGCAGATCGGCGGGAATTTTGAGAACCGCCCCCTTTTCATCAAGATACTTAGCCTCGTAAGAGTAGAACTCGTGGCTTGCAAGGATCTCACCGGGAAGGCTGGCTATTGCCTCTTCGTTTCCCAAAACCGAACATTCGATCTCGCGGCCTTTTATGAATTCTTCTATGACCAGTTTGGTATCATAGCGGAAGGCATTTTCCAAAGCGGCATAGTATTCTTCCCTGTTATGAACCTTGGAAACACCCACAGAAGACCCCATATTGGCAGGTTTTATAAAGAGAATCTCCCCCAGTTCGGCGCTTACTTCTTCATAGGAAGGAAACTTTTCATGGGATTGCAGGGCCCGGTATCTGCCGATGGGGACGTGTGCATCCCGGAGGAGCCGCTTCATCACATCTTTGTCCATGCCTGCGGCGGAACCGAGGACCGATGAACCTACGAAGGGAAGCCCGGCCAGCTTGAGCAGCCCCTGCACCGTGCCGTCTTCCCCAAAGGGGCCGTGAAGGACGGGAAAAACCACATCCGCCGGCAGGGCCTTGTCCGAAATAAGGGACACCGGCTCTCCATTTTCAATAAGCTTTATCCTGCCGGGATCTTCGGCATTCAGGAGAAACTGCGAAACTTCTCCCCGCACCCAGCTCCCCGCCTTGGTAATTCCCACCAGCAGAGGTTCATACTTGTTCCTGTCCAGGGCATCATAAATGTTTTTTGCAGATTGAAGGGACACTTCGTGTTCCGCCGATTTCCCCCCAAAGAGTATACAAACCTTAACCTTTTTTTCCATATTGAATCACTATATATCTTTCCTCAAAAAAAGGCGATCCGTCTGATACCGGATCGCCTTTTTCAGGGTTCGGGGAGAAATTACAGCTCTTCTTCACTTGAGCCGCCCTTGATCTTGTTTAGATAAAAGTCCAGAGCGGTAATCCTCACCTGTATGCTGCCGGCGTGAGACTTGCCGTCTTTTACAGACTGCAGAGAAGCAGCCAGATTGTCCAACAACTGCTTTCCCGCCTTCATGTCCAAACTGCCGGCTTCGGCAGCGAGTCTACTGACAGTATCCAGTTCCGCCACCGCCCCTTCTCCCGCAGAAGCAATTTTGTTTGATAATGCCTCCAGTGTTTCCCTCAATTCTTCAACGGTTGCCATCTTTTCCCCCCTAATCGTTACCTTTTTCGTTGAGTTTTCCCATAAGCGCAGCATTCTGATCGTTGCTGCGGACAAGCCGTTTTGCCAGCAATTTTGACAGGAAGATCCCGTAATGCGGATATTCCCGGACGATGGAGACAAAGGCCCTGCGGGTAATAAGTATAAGTTTACCCGGCCCGTCAGCCCTCACGGAAGCGCTTCTGCGCTGATTCAGAAGAAACGCCATCTCGCCCATGAAGATATCCTGGGGAGAAAGGGAACCTACTTTCTTCAGGTTATGAAACACCGAATATGTACCGGAAGCGATATAGTAAATATAATCGGAGGGCTCGTCTTCCCGGAGAACTATATCTCCCCGTTTGACAGTTACCACTTCTTCCTTTGAAAAACCGACAGGAACTTCATGCTCTACATCAGCCTCTTGCAGAACCTCCAGGGTTACCTGGTTTCCCTTGCCATTGTAACTAAGACTGCTCGAAAAGAGACTCGCCATTCTGATGCCCCGGCCATGAAGGCTCATCATGTCCTGTTTTGCAATCTTTTTGAGGTGGGCTTTTACATCGAAACCCTTCCCCTCATCCCGGATAATAAAGACACATTTATCATTCTGTATTTCCCACTGAAATTCCACCTTTTTCCCGCGGATTAAGGGATCCTTACATTTGAGGGCAACCAGATCCACCACCGAAAGGCCATTTTCCATGCCGACGGTTTTTTCTTCGTAGGTAATGCCGCAGTTCCCGTGTTCAATGGCGTTGACAATGAGTTCCCCCAGGGCAAGCTGAAGATGCATCTTGTTTTCCGCCCTGATAAGGCCCCTCTGGGCAAGGATAGTGGCGCCGATACCCGCAAAGAGGGGAACAGCCAAAAGGTCATTTTCGATGGTAAAAGCTCCCGAGGCGCCGTCCAAAAGATTCCGGGTGAACTGCTGCTGGAAGATGATCTGGTAGTTCTGCCCGATAATCTGAACGCTTTTCATAAGATGGCTGCGGATTCTGAAGTTATCCAGCATGGTAAGAAGATTGATGGCCATATATTTTTTGAGCAGCGCTTCTTCCTCGTCTTTTTCGTTGGAATAAAGGCCGATGATGCCGAAGTTAAGAATCCACTTGTCTTCCTTGATATGGGAAATAATGTGTTCGATATCTATTTCCGGATCGGAGAAATTGATAATTACAATTTCCGGAAGATCAAAATTGAGAAATTCAAGTATCTCATCATGACCGGTAAAAAACCGCGGATTATATTCATGCCTTGTGTCGGAATGGAAAGCGTCTTCAACAATTTTTTTTATGCCCGGGTCGGAATTAAGTACTCCTAAAATCATAGCTACCTTCTTTTTTAAACATCATATTGCCGTTCTACCGCTGGATCCGTGCGGAACCTCCCGCAGAAAAAGCTTCTACCTGATCAAGACTCACCATGGAGGTATCTCCGGGGGTGGTAGTGAGCATGGCGCCGTGAGCCCAGCCCAGCCGGAGAGCCTCTTCAGGACTTTTATTCTTCATAAGACCATAAAAAAGGCCCGCCGCAAAACCATCCCCGCCGCCGACCCGGTCATAAATATCCAGTTCGCAAACAGGGGCGCTATACTCTCTGCCTTCATGCCAGAGAAGGGCAGACCAGGAATGACGGTTGGTAGAATGGACTTCCCGCAGAGTAGTGGCGACCGCCTTGATGTTAGGGAAATCCCCTACTACATTTTTTATCATATTGAAAAATGCCGAAGCATCCATCTCCCGTTTGCGGCTTCCCGCTGCCTTTTCCACCTCCGGGCCCCGGATTCCCAGGCCCTTTTGCAGATCCTCTTCATTTCCCACAAGTACATCCACATAGGAAACGATTTTGCGAAGGATCTTTGACGCCCGTTCACCGGCCTGTGCAGAACCGGAATCCTCTGCGGCGTTTGCCCCGGAAGCCGCCGCCCAAAGCTTGGCCCGGTAATTGAGGTCAAAGGAAACCACCGCTCCGGCAGCCTTTGCAGCCTGCATGGCCTCAATGACCAGTTCCGGGGTTGTAGGGGAGAGAGCGCTAAAAATGCCTCCGGAATGAAACCAGCGTACATTCGGCTGTTCTCCGGAGCCTAAAATTTTCTGCCAGTCAAAGTCCCCCGGTTTAAGACGGTCTGCCGCCTCATTGGAACGATTATAAAACACTACCGGCGGACGCACCCCCTGGCCTGCATCGCTCCAGACAATCGCCATATTGGGACCCCGGACTCCATCATGGACAAAACGCCTGTAGTAGGGAACCACACCCGCCCGCCTGACCGCATTCTCTATCCTCTTACCGATGGGATAATCCACCATGGCGGAAACAATGGCGCTCCGCATGCCGAAACAACTGGAAAGATTTGCCGCTACATTATACTCCCCCCCCGAAACATGAAGTGTAAAATGATCCGCCTCCGCAAAGGGGATAACTCCGGGGTTAAGCCTGGTTACCAGGGCGCCCAGAGCCAGGAGATCATGTTTTACTCCCTCCGGAGAAGGAATATTCAACAAAGACATAAAACGATTATGGATTATTTTTTACAATTTATCAAGAATCATGGCCGCCTCCTGAAAGGTCATTCAAAACATGCCCGAAATTCCCGCAAATCCCAAAATTTTACCTATTATGGGGAGCTTAATTCATAATACTTAACCTATGTTAAGAATTTTGATATACTTTTGATTCGTAGGTCTGGGTTCATACCCCGGAGCTTGCTCCGGTTTCAATTTCGTAACAGGTTTCGTTTGCGGGTATGAACCCAGGCATAAAATCCATACCTTATAGAATGAAGATACCCAGG
>JAIRXN010000158.1 GCA_031268245.1 Treponema sp.
TGCTCTAACTAATGTATAGTATTGTACTTCATTTGACAATGGGACCGGGGACGGAAACGGAGAATCGGATTATTCCCAGGGATTGAGCAGGGACAACCCCCCGATCTCATCAAAATCACGGATGTTGCGGGTAAGGATGATCAGACGGTGGGCCAGAGCCGTTGCGGCAAGAAGGGAGTCAATGTAAGGAAGGGTTCTGCCGCTCCCGGCCCGGAGTCTCCCCCATTCCAGCATGGAAGCGAAATCCGGAGAAATTATACGGTTTTTGAATGCGGCCGGTATCTGATCATTGAGCCAGTCGAAAAGTTCAGCCCTCTTTTTCCCCTGGGGCAGCTTTTCTATACCGTAGGCTATTTCTCCGAGAGAAAGAATACTCATACAGACATCCTCCGGAGGGAGAGAATCAACAAAGGCTATTACCCGGAGGCTGCCGTTTTTCTTCCGTATTTCGGAGAGTACATTGGTATCCAGAAGATACTTCACAGATCAATTTCCCGCATTTCTTCAGGCAGGCGCTCGGGCAATTCCAGTTCTACATCCGCCCAAGGGGAATTCTGAAAAAACTCCACAATGCTCTGTCTTTTTGGACTAAGCTTCCGGTACTCCTCCATGGAGAGAAGAACAGCCGTTTCTTCCCCCCGGACAGTAATGATCTGCGGCTCCTCTACCACCGCCTTGACAAGCGCGCTTAACATGGCCTTTGCCTCCTGTAGCTGCCAATGTCCGTTCCTTTCACCTTTTGCATTCATCTGTTCTTTCCTTATAGCCGATATGGTCTGACTAGACTGACTATAATGCAGGATGGGGAGAATGTCAAGAGAACGGAGAATCAATGTATATTCCTCTCGTAAAGACAGTCCTTTCCCCGCGCCATAAGAAGCCCTTACCGTACCCCAATATCGATTCCCATTTCCCTGGCGGAGAGAATCGGGTCGAGGTACTTTTCGATATATTCCTGCTTGATGCGCAAAAGTTCATCACGGGGAATTTCGGTAAGAACGCGCCAGCCCAGGTTGAGGGTGCGGTCTATGTCGCGGTTTTCCATTTCGTCCTGGGTAAGGAAGAGCTGCTCGAATTTTTCAGCAAACTTGAGGTACTGTTTGTCCCCTTCGGAAAGCTCCTCCTCGCCTATGATGCTGGAAAGATTACGTACCTGTTTTACTTTTGAATATGCGGCAAAAAGCTGGCTTGAGACATCCTTGTGATCTTCACGGGTCATGCCTTCGCCGATGCCGTCTTTCATGAGTCTGGAAAGGCTGGGGAGGCCGGCGACCGGCGGGTAGACTCCCCGCTGGGAGAGTTCCCGGTCAAGGACGATTTGCCCTTCGGTGATGTAGCCTGAAAGGTCGGGGATGGGGTGGCTTATATCGTCGTTGGGCATGGTAAGGATGGGGATCTGAGTAATGGAACCGGAGGAACCGGAAATTTTTCCGGCGCGCTCGTAGAGGCTTGCAAGGTCGCTGTAGAGGTAGCCGGGGTAACCTTTGCGGCTGGGGACTTCTCCCCGGATGCTGGACACTTCCCTCAGAGCTTCGCAGTAGTTGGTCATATCGGTCATCACCACCAGGACATGCATGTTTTTTTCGTAGGCCAGGTATTCGGCGGCGGTAAGGGCGCAGCGGGGAGCCACAAGTCTCTCCAGGCTGGGCGCATCTGCCAATGACAGAAACACTACCACGTTTGCCAGTACGCCGGAATGTTCAAAGTCGTCCAGAAAGAAGCGGGCAACATCGTACTTTACCCCCATGGCGCAGAAGACCACGACAAAGGGTTCATTGCTGGTGAGGATCTTCGCCTGTCTGACGATCTGGGCCGCAAGCCGGTTATGGGGAAGGCCGTTACCGCTGAAAATGGGAAGCTTCTGGCCCCGGATCAGGGTGTTCATGCCGTCAATGGCGGAGATTCCGGTCTGGATGAAGTCGCGGGGATAGGTACGGGCATAGGGATTGATGGGCAATCCGTTGACATCCAGCGAGTTTGAAGAAAAGATGTCCCCATAACCGTCGACGGGTTCCCCGAGGCCGTTGAATATGCGGCCCAGAAGGCCGGGCCCTACCCGGATCTCCATCGGTCTGCCGAGAAACTCTACCCGGCTGTATTCCGCGGAGAGACCTGTGTTGCTTCCGAATATCTGGACTGCCGCCCATTCCTCCGAAAGATCCACCACCCGGCCCATACGACGGCCTTCTTCCCGGTCATAGACATAGACTACCTCATTGAAGCCCACGTTGCGGCTCCGTTCGGTAATCACTACCGGCCCTTCTATCCGGGTAAGGCCCTTGTATTCAATTCCCCTCATTATTCACTCCCAAAATTCACTTCCAAAATCTACAACGTTTCCCTGATTCTGTAACTCCGTTCCAATTCTTCAAGACTTGCCCGCATTGCCAATTCAAACTCATCCAGAAGGGAAAGTTCTTCGTTTTTTACTATACTCTTGAGCCGGGAAAGAAGTTCCCTCAGGGAACGGCCTTCCGTCTCCTCACCGGTTTCCGCGGGAAACTTCGTTTCGAGAGAGGAATCTTTGTCACGCCGTTCTCCGGCTGAGGACGCCTGTTTGATCGAAATCCCGGGGACAGCGGCCCGAAGGCTCGTTACCTTGGTGAGGGGCGCTCCCAGCTTGATACAGGCTTCCGCCCGGCGGTGGAATTCCATGATGATTTCCAGGAGCCTTACCTGTTTGGCGGGAACACAGTACATATCAACTTCATCAAAACTATTCTGCTGCAAATAGCCGTCTTTTATGATTTCCGAAGTTACCAGCACCAGCCGCTGATCATCGGGTAGTGCATCGGGGCCTATAAGCCGCACAATCTCCGCAAGGCGCTGTTCACGCTTCAAAAGATCCAGACATTCCTGGCGCACGGCGGCCCATTGGAGACTCACCCGCTCCCACCAGGGTCTCACTTCTTCCGCATACTCGGAGTAACTGTCTATCCAGCTTATCGCCGGGTAGTGTCTGGCGTTGGCAAGATCCCGGTCAAGGGCCCAGAAACAGCGGATAAAACGTTTTGTATGCTGGGTAACAGGTTCGGAGAAGTCGCCGCCCGGAGGAGAAACCGCCCCGATAATCGAAACTGAACCTTCCGCCCCGTTCTGGGTATGTACCCGGCCTGCGCGCTCGTAAAATTCGGCAAGACGTGTGGGAAGGTATGCGGGAAAACCTTCCTCCGCGGGCATCTCCTCCATGCGGCCTGAAAGTTCCCGCAGGGCCTCTGCCCAACGGCTGGTACTGTCCGCCATGATCGCAACATGGTAGCCCATGTCCCGGTAAAACTCGGCCAGAGTAACCCCGGTGTAAATGGAAACTTCCCGGGCCGCTACCGGCATGTTACTGGTATTGGCGATAAGGATCGTCCGCTCCATGAGGGAACGGCCTGTCCGGGGGTCGGTAAGGTGGGGGAACTCGGTGAGCACATCAGTCATCTCGTTACCGCGTTCCCCGCAGCCGATGTAGATGATCACGTCCGCGTCGCACCACTTGGCTATGGCATGCTGGGTCATGGTCTTTCCGGTACCGAAACCGCCCGGAATGGCGGCGGTGCCTCCCTTGGAGAGGGGGAAGAACACATCGATAACCCGTTCCCCGGTAACCAGCGGCATCTCCGGCGGGAGGCGTTCCGCAGAAGGCCGGGGAATCCGTACCGGCCACCATTGGGCCAGGGGAATTTCCTCCCCCAGGCTTGTTTTGGCGATGACATCGTTCACCGTATATGAGGCGGCAGGGGCAAGTTCAATCAGGGACGATTTTTTTACCGTTGGGGGAACCATGATCCTGCAGATTATGCTTTCAGTCTCCTTCACGGCTCCCAGTACCATGCCGGGAAGCGCGGGAATGCTCTCCCCTGCGGCGCATTTTTTTGCCAGATCCGGATCGGGGATGAAGGGCCACTTTTTTTCGGGATCAAGAGGATTGCCCCGGCTTCCCGAAGCCATAAAGGCGCCGCTCTCCCTGAAGAGGGCTTCCAGGGGCCGCTGTATTCCGTCATAGATCGTGCCCATGAGACCGGGGCCCAGGAGCGCCGAAAGGGGACGCCCTGTGGAGGAAGCCGATGCGCCTATCATGAGGCCCGTATCGTCTTCGTAGACCTGGATCACCGCCTCGTCCCTTTCCAGCCTGACAATTTCGCCGATGATCCGTTTCTCTCCGACTTCAACCACATCGAAAAGCCCTGCGCTTCCCAAGCCTTCCGCCCGGATTATAGGCCCCGAAATCCGCTTGATCCGCCCTTCAATCATGATACGTTCTATCCCTCAAAACCGAACATAAACGAAGCTTCACGACAGAACCTCCCTTTCGGAGAGGGCCGTAAGAGCCTCCGGCCCGAGGAGGGCGCCTACCAGTTCTTCACGTTTTTCATGGAGGATGGAATCCAGAATCATCTCTATGGAAACCTTGATCATTACCGCGGGACTGTCCAGAGTAAGGGCGGGAAGCGAAGAGACATGAGCCTCTTCCAGGGACAGGCTTTTCGGGATGGAGGCTTCCCCAAGGGCGCCTGCAATGACCGTTTCCGCTTCGGCCTTCTCAAGACCTGCGTATATGAGCCGGCAGCTTTCGGAAAGGGAACCGGGCGCTTCCTCAAGCCGGCTCTTCATCTCCGTTTCAAGAAGACCGATGATCCGCTCCCGCGGCTGCTTTTTATACCATCTCTCCGCGGAGAGGAGTAAAAATGCTTCGATACGTTCCGCCTTGGCCCGCCGCTTGTCCAGAGGGAGCCTTGCCATGATCTCCTGAGCGCTGCGTTTCTGCCGCAGCGCATAACGACGTTCAAGGCCGGTAATGGCCTCATCAGACTTCTTTTTCCAGGATTGGGCATTGGCCTTGACCGTGTCGTCGGCGCCCCTGAGTATCCTAAAAGCCTTCCTCCGGGCGTCTTCGAGTATCTCCCGGTCTAAAACTTCGGTTGACTGTAGTTCTTCCATTTACACATGCACTCCAATAGCTTCCCGGATGGAATCAACCAGGGTTTTGCGGCCCGAAAGCCTCCCCAGGGTACCGGGAATCTCCACCACCAGGGGATAACGGTCGGAAAGCTGCCACTTAATGAGAAGTTCCCCCAGCCAGTCCGCCACTTCTTCGGTCAATATAAGCACCCGGCAGCCTTCCGCCCCTCCGGGAAGCACAGTCCCGGCAGTTACATCGTAACCCTCCGTGATACGCCGGAAAATGGCGGAAGCCTCTTCCGCATCTCCTGCGGTAGTACCTTCAACCCCCACAAAACGGAAAGCAGTAACCAGTTCCGGATCTCCGATAAAGAAAAAATCCACGTTACAGGATCATGATCAACAGGGCTACCAGGAAGCCCCAGAGGCAAATTCCTTCCGCAAGGCCGGCGTATGGCAGAGCCTTGCCGGAAAGGTCTGCGTTTTCACTCATGGCGCCCATTGCGGCCGATCCAATCTGCCCGACCGCTATGCCGCCGGCGATACAGGAGATGCCTACTGCCAGCGCGGCGGCAAAGTACCTCCATACCGAAGAATTTCCGGCAGGAGCCTCCGCTGCGGCAGCCTCCTGTGCAAAGAGAGCGGCGCCGAGAACCAGCAGGACTGCCGCCAGAAAAATTACCTTTCGTTTCATATTCCTCTCCTCAATTTATACCTTTTCTAAACCGGAAAGGTTTGTACTCCACCCCGGTCTCGATGAAGAATTTACTGAAAAATTCATAATACTGAAGCCGCACCACCTGGATGGCTACAATCATCCCTTCAAGAACGATGATAACCGCGTTGCCGAAAGCCATGATAAGGAGGGCCGCCAAAGGCCCGGCGGGGCCCGCTTCAAGACGGCTAATCTCCTCGGAAAAACGGAACACAATGTAGGAAAGCACCGCATGACTGAGGGCGAAAGCTCCCACCCGCAGGAAACTAACCGTATTGGAAATATAGGTGGAAGCGGTTTCCAGGATCTCCACAAACCCTTCCACGATAAAAACCATGATGCCGTGTTCCAGCACCGGCTTTTTCCCCGCGGCAAGCCGCCAGATCACAGGGCCGAAGAAGATACAGAAAACCGGCAGGAGCAGTCCTATAAAATCGAACCACATGAAGGGACTTTTCAACAATACCCGCACCGCTATGGAAACGGCATACCAGAAGAAGAGGAGGCCTGAAATGCCCGTCTTGGAAAAGAAGGCCCCTTCGTATTTTTTCATGATGCAGAGATTGATGATATTCACAAGAAGGCCCACGGAGTTGAGGATGATCCCCACGGAGATGGTGAAACCGAAGAAGTAGAAAAGCTTGGCAACGCTGCCGCCCTTCTCTGCCAGAGGCATGATCGTGAGGATTCGATCCACCGGCCTGCCAAATAAGAGACCGGTAATCGCCCTGGTGGGCCCCACAAGCAGTTCCTCGTTGGTAAAGACCTCTCCATTGAGCAGGCCCATGATCATGGAGGCGATGCCCACCGCCATAAGGGGGCCCGAGTAGCCGCGGAACCGGGAGAGGGCCTTTATTCCCCGCTTGCCCGCCAAAATCCCAAGGAGGAACAACACAAAACCCTGCCCCAGATCGCCGAACATGATACCGAAGAGAATCGTAAAGAAAAAAGCCACAAAGGGCGTGGGATCTATGGTGCCGTAAAGCGGCGCTCCGTAACTGAAGACCACCCCTTCAAAGCCTTTGACAAAGGCGCCGTGCTCCAGGGAAACCGGCACCTTCTGCCTGCCCTCCTTCACCGTGGCTATCTCGTCGGGGTTAAAAGTCCGGACAGAGAGGCGGCCGCCGGTGAGCTTTTGCAGTTCTTCCACTAGTGTGATGATGGTATCCTGGGGTACCCAGCCTGCAAGAAGATAGATACTTTTGGTGGCGATGAGCCTGCTCTTGAGCTGTTCCACAATGGAGGCCATGAGGTAGGAGGCGGCAAGTTTCTTCAGGTTCGGCCCGAACTCCCTGCACATCTCTTCCTTCTCTTCTTTTATCCGTTCAAGTTCCTTGTCCACATCCCGGAGACGGCTTTCAAGGCTGGAGAGGAGTTCTCCCGGCACTCCCTGATAACCTTCAGGGATGGAAATAGGGATGAAGGAGAAGCGTTTCAATTCCGAATCCAGGGCAAAGCGGCCTTTTCTGGAAGCGGCGGCAAGAATCCTGTCTCCGCCTTCCCCGCCTTTTCCCGAATCCAGAGAGATAATTACCGCACGGTCGGCCAGGACTTCCCGGATTTCGTCTTGGGAACGGGAATCGAGCCGTCCTACCCGGAGGGTTAAATAGGAAAGCTGATCCAGATCGGAAAAAGGGGCGTTGAGATTGGCAAAGGCTTTTGCCTCGGTGAGTGTTTCTTCAACCTTCTTCTTTTCCTGAATCTGCTCGTTTTCCCGCGTGGAAATAGACTGAACGGCATAACTTATCCTGTCGGTGAAAACCTCCTCCTCTTCACCGGGAAGAACACTGCCCTCATCCGGCTCTGCGGGAAGGGGGATACCCAGCACTGCCGAAGCGCTTTGAAGCTTTTCAAGAGTCTCCCTGATATGCTGCCAGGAGGCGTCATCGAGAGAATGGGCCGGTCTGTTTGATTCGAGGCTCCCCCGCTCCGCTTCTTCCTCGGTAAAATGAAACACACCGCGGCGGCCCAGGTATTCGATAACCGTATCCGCATCTCTGGAAAGGACGGTGAGTTCTACATGCTTCATCTTGCGGGGGCGGATCATGAAGGACTTACCTCCAGAAGGGAAAACACATCCCGGCTCGACATTCCAAGACTCAAACCTTCGGCAACACTGGTGAGTACATCCTCTTCAAACTGCTTGAGCTTGATAAAACAGAAAACCGTATCCAGGGAAAAAGGCTTGCGGCGGAAATTCTTCTTTGCCAGTTCATAGAGATACCCGCTGGCGGTATTCTGGAAGAAACGGGGATCTGCCGTCCAGGGTTCTCCGGCCCGTTCCGGATTGAGAAAACTCTCC
The DNA here is from genome assembly GCA_031268245.1 of Treponema sp. Classification (GTDB taxonomy): domain Bacteria; phylum Spirochaetota; class Spirochaetia; order Treponematales; family Breznakiellaceae; genus JAIRNJ01. The sequence continues at coordinate 7,905 of JAIRXN010000158.1, forward strand.
CGCGGCCAGCCCTGCCAGGCCTGCCGTGAATCCAGGGGAGTATCCAGAATTGCCAGGGCTTCGTCTGCAAGAGATTCGCCTTTAAGGTCAATTTCCAGAAGATGCCGCCGCAGATCCGCCGCCTTCATGCCGTAATAGCTGCGCAGGCGCAATACCCATACCGAGTTGCGGAGCCGTATCTCTTCGGAAAGAATCCGCCCGGCGGCTATCCGGTCGTTCCTGCGGAGGGCAAGGAGGCTCTTCCAGAGTTTGTTGTAGTACAAGCGGTCAAGTTCAGCCTGGAGGAACATGGAATCTTCATTTTTTTCCTTCAGGAGAAATTCAAATTCGGTTCCGCCAAACATTGCCTTTTTGTCCGGCCATGCTTCAAAATGAACGGTTCTGAAGGGGCCTATGTCGATAAAACCGGGAGCTTTTTCCCTGACCGAGAGGGCCCTTAGGGCGGACTTGACATCACTGTACTCATAGGAACGAATCAGTAACGAGAGAAATTCGGGGGGCCTGGAAAAGGAACCGATGATTGCCAGGATCTCTCCCGCTGAACGGCCTGTGATCCGGTTTTCCAGATCTTGCAACAGTTCCCGTTCCGGGAGATCGCGGCTCCCCTGGGAGAAGATCAGGCGGTCAAGCTCGGAAAGGCGGCTGCAGCCGGCCAGGGCGGGGATACGCCGGCCTACAAAGGATTTACCAATGATCCCGCAGGCTTTGGCATATACATAGGCTCGTTCCCCCGTTCCCGGCATCTAGATCCCTCCGGCAATATATTTTCCCATCAGATTAGAAAAATGCGCTTCATCAAGCGGCATTGCTTCCAGGCTCTTCCGGTAGTCTTCAAGACGGGAACGGTAATCTTCCCGTACCCGCTCTATAGCTTCCGTATAGGAAGCCTCGGCTTCCGCAGAGCTGGCGGCATAACATTCATCGTAGAGAATGCGGTTCTGCTTTTCCCCTTCACTTACCCGGCGATCCGCTTCGGCCTGGGCATCATCCACCAGCGCCGAGGCTTCAGCCTCAATCTTAAGCAAATGCCCCAGTATATTCTGCTCATCCATAATATCACCGGCTTAGTTCAAGGCAATAAACATGTCTTCGTATTTACGAATTACCGACCATGCACCCTTGGGATCCTTCTGCGCCTGCAGATCAATATAAAACTGAGGGTTTTCCAGAAGTCCCGCAAGGCGCTTCAATATGCGCAGATGCTTTTCCATATCTTTTTCCGGAACAAGAACCATGAAGAGGAGGTATACAGGCTGACCATCCAGAGCATCGTAATCAATACCCTTGCGGCTGATCCCCAAAATACCGTAAACATCCTCGACGGCATTGGTTTTTCCATGAGGGATGGCGATGCCCTTGTGAATGCCGGTAGACATCTTTGCCTCCCGTTCCCTTAGAGCTTCAAGAATCTCTTCCCTGGACCCGGAACCCGATATTTGACAGAAATGATCCGCCATTTCCTCAAAAGCTTCTTCCTTGTCCTCCGCTTCCAGATCAACTTTGATGTATTCCGCCGGAAAAACCTCGTACAGGAACATGGCTTCCCCCTTGTCCTATTCAGCCTCATTCCCGGTGTCTGCTTCCGGAGCAGGGGAAATTTCAGCTTCAGCATTCAACTCTTCGTCTATCCAGTTGGAAATACCGGATTCACCCTGAAGCTGCCGCCCGATCTGTTCAACGCGTGAACCGCCGGGAGTCCGGTTTATCAGGGCCAGACCAAGGCTGATGATAAGAAAGAGAGCTCCCAAAATACTGGTGGCTCTGGTTAACACATTCCCGGATCTGGAGCCGAAGGCCGAACCTGAACCGCCGGCGAAAATTCCCCCGAGGCCGTCGCCTTCTTCATTCTGTACCAGTACCAACAGGATCAGCAGAATTGCAATAATGACAAAAAAAACCAGTAAAACGATACCCAAAATACCCATTTTCAAAAACTCCAAAAAAAGGATGCGTCTTCTTGTTCCAAAATCAGATTAAGAACAGGATCGTTTCATTCTACTGAAGAAAAGAAACTTATTCAATATAGACAAGCCGGACAAAAAATACCCCGGTATTTTGAGCTTGTTCCAAAAGCTGAAGTTTTGGAACAGCCTCGTTTCTTTGTCCTACTCTCTTATGTCCTCAATCTCGGTGCCGGGGATGGTTTTTGCGGCGGCTTCCGCCATTTCCCTGCTGATACCGGCGATCTTGCAGGTACCCCGGAAACGGGAGAGATCATCCGCCTCCGAGGTAACAAAAGCCACAAAATTGCCTCCCCATTCGGCGATTGTCCCGGCAAATTTGGCAAGCTGCCCCACCTTTTCGGTCATGGAGAGGGTTATCCGTATCCCGGGACGGCGGGCGCCAAAGGCATTGATGAAGACCTGGAAGAGGTCTTTTGTGGTAACAATCCCCACGAGAAGCTTGTCCCCGCCGGGGAGATTGCGCATCACCGGGAGGCAGGAGATATTCCGGTCAACCATGATCCGGGCCGCTTCTTCCACCACCTCGTTTTCGTCAACGACAACGACATTCCTCTCCATGATCTTCTCCACTTTGAGCTTGGAGAGAAGGGAACTGATCTCGTACATATCGAGGCTGGTAGCCTGAGAGGGGCCCGCCTTGAGCAAATCCCTCTTGGTAACAATCCCCACAAGCGCATTGTTCTTGTCCAGCACCGGCAAACGACCGATTTTTTCCCGATCCATGAGGGAACGAGCCTCCGCTACGGAAAGATCCGGATGCACAAAAATAGGGTTTCTCGTCATAACACGGCTTACAATCATATTATCCTCCTAAATAGGCTGTTTTTACCGCTTCGTCTCTTGAAAGTTCCCTTGCCTCTCCCTGCTTCACGATCTCTCCGGTTTCAAGTATATATGCCCGGGAGGCAAGAGAGAGGGCCTTGTATGCGTTCTGTTCCACAAGAAGCACGGTGGTTCCTGTTCCGTTGATTTCCCTGATCACCTCAAAGATTTCGTCAACGAGGATCGGGGCAAGGCCCATGGAAGGTTCATCGAGAAGGAGAATACGGGGTCTTGCCATGAGGGAACGGCTCATGGCAAGCATCTGCTGCTCTCCGCCGGAGAGAGTCCCGGCAACCTGACGAAGCCGTTCCTTGAGCCGGGGAAAGATACGGCACACCTTTTCCATATCGTCCTGAATGGCCCGCCGCTGGACCCTGCTTAAGGCCGGCCGGGAGTAGGCGCCCATCTCCAGGTTGTCCCGGACGCTGAGATTGGCGAAGATCCGCCGCCCTTCCGGTACCTGCACAAGCCCCAGGGCAACGATTCTGTCCGGGGGAAGGGCGCTGATGTCCTTCCCGTCAAGGTACACCTTGCCGGATGTTTTTTTGATGATATTGGAGATTGCATGGAGGGTGGTACTCTTTCCCGCCCCGTTGGAACCGATAAGGGTGATAATCTCGCCTGTAAGAACCTCAAAGGAGATGCCTCTAAGAGCCTTGATTGCTCCATAGTGGACGGTTAAATTTTCAACCTTCAGAACGGTATGAAACTCCGTTCCATTTTCGGCCGGTTTTTCAAGTCTAACTTCACTCATCCTGCAAAACCGCTCCCAATCGCTTCCTGCCCCAGATATGCCTTGATCACCGCAGGATCTTTCCGTATCTCTTCCGGCTTTCCCTGGGCAATGGTTCTGCCGTAATCCAGCACCAGAATCCTCTCGCAAATCCCCATGACAAGCCTCATATCGTGCTCGATAAGGAGGATGGTAAGACGAAATTCCTTCCGGATGCCGGATATAAGCTTCATGAGTTCCTCAGTTTCCTGGCCATTCATTCCCGCGGCAGGTTCGTCCAGGAGAAGGAGGCTGGGATTGCCGGCCAGGGCACGGGCAATTTCCAATTTCCGCTGCTCGCCGTAGGGCAGGTTCCGGGCCAGTTCGTATTTCTTGTGTTCAATATTAAAAATCGAAAGAAGTTCCGCGGAACGGCCTTCCATGCGGGCTTCATCATGGTAGAAACGGGGAAGACGGAAGAGCACGTCGAAGGGATTCACCGTGCGGCTTGAATGAAGCGCAATGCGGATATTGTCTTCCACGCTCAAATTTGAAAAGAGTCTGATATTCTGAAAGGTTCTGGCTATGCCGATATGGTTGAGATACGCAGGCTTGATTCCGGGTTTAGCGATTCGGTACAGGTTCCCCAGCCGATCCAGAAATTCGATGTCGCCGACGCCGGGAGTGTAAATGCCCGAAAGCATGTTGAAAATCGTGGTCTTTCCGGCCCCGTTTGGCCCGATAAGGCCCGCGAGTTCCCCGGCTCTCAATTCCAGATTAAAATCCGATACCGCCTTGAGGCCCCCAAAATCAATGGAAAGGCCCTGTACCTTGAGACAGAGTCCGGTCTTGTGCGATGCATTGGCGGATACTTCAGCCACGGGCGCCCCTCCGGCGGACAAGACCGGTAAGCCGCCTGTAAAGCCCCGTAAGAGACAGTTCCTTCATACCCATGAGACCCTGGGGCCGGAAGAGCATCACGAAGATCAGGATGAGGGGATAGATGAGGAGCCGGTAATCCTGGAGGAAACGGAGGAATTCCTGGAGATAGGTCAACACATAGGAAGCCAGAATCGAACCGGTCATGGAACCCATGCCCCCCAGAACCACAAAGATGAGGAAATCAATAGACCTGAGGAACTGGGCAATGTCCGGCTTGACGAAGCCTACAACCATGGCGTAAAGGCAGCCGCCGAGTCCCGCGATAAAGGAGGCAATTACAAAACCGGCCATCTTGTAACGGAATATATTGATGCCGCTGGAATTCGCCGCTATTTCGTCCTCCCGGCAGGCCATAATCGCCCTTCCGTAACTGGAACGGAGAAAATTCTGCAGGAGGGCCAACACAACAATCAGAATTACGGCAACCGTCACAAAGGCCATTTCACCGTTCAGCACCATCACGGTGGTAAACTGCCTGCCGTTAGGGCCTCCGGTGAGGGATTTAAGGTTGATAAAGACAACACGGATGATCTCCCCAAAACCGAGAGTAACGATGGCAAGGTAATCCCCGGAAAGCTTCAGCACCGGAAAACCGATGAGAAAACCGGCAATGGTGGTAAGCGCTATACCGCATATCGCCGCCAGGGGCAGGGGCAGACCGAGATCAAGATTGAAAAAAATGCAGGAATAGGCCCCTATGGCGAGAAAACCCGCCTGCCCAAGGGAAAGCTGCCCGGTTATGCCTACAATCATATTAACCGACATCGCCATGATGGCGTTCACGCCGCCCATGGTAAGGATATGAGCCGTATAGGCGTCAATGAGGCCGGTTTTTATCAGCGCAAAGGGAAGGGCTACCGCAAGAACACCCACGACGGTCAGGAGCATTCCCGGGCGAAGGGAAATCTCAAGTTTCCGCTTTGAAATCCTTGCCATACTATACTTTTATCCTGAGTTTTCTGCCGAGTATTCCCGTGGGCCTGATCGACAGAACGATGATCAGTATACCGAAGGAAATCGCATCGCTGTACTGGCTGGAAATAAAACCCTTGGTCATGGTTTCCGCTATGCCGAGGATAAAGCCTCCCAGCATGGCTCCGGGGACGGAACCGATGCCGCCCAAAACTGCCGCGACAAAGGCTTTGAGGCCCGGCATCATACCCATGAGGGGATTTACCTGGGGATAGGCCGAGGCATAGAGTACGCCGCCGGCAGCGGCAAGCACAGAACCCAATGCGAAGGTGAAGGATATGATCCCGTTTACGGAGATCCCCATAAGGCTGGCGGCATTCATGTCGAAAGAGACCGCCCGCATGGCCTTACCCCGTTTTGTATAATTTATCAGTAAATTCAGAACGAGCATGAGGAAGGCCGAAAAAACTATCACGATAAGCTGGATGTTGGAAATAGAAAGGCCCTCTCCCAGAACGATATTGCTCACCGGAGGCCGGGGAAACTGACGCGGATTGGGGCCGATAAAGGGGAGCACCCGTGCGCCGTTTTCCAAAATCAGGCTTACCGCGATGGCGGTGATCAGGGAATTGAGCCGGGGAGCGGAACGCAGGGGTCTGTATGCCAACCGTTCAATCGTGATACCGAAGGAGGC
>JAIRXN010000115.1 GCA_031268245.1 Treponema sp.
CCTTTCAAACCCGCTAGGAGTTTGAAACCTCCTCCACCGAAACCAGGTGGGAAACAACCTTGATCATACCCAGAATAGAAGGACTGGCTTCCTGCACCGCGGAGGAACCAATCTTACGAAGTCCCAGAGAACGGACTGTAGCCCGCTGTCTGGGGAGGCATCCGATGGTACTCCGTACCAGACGAACCCGAATTTGTCCTGCCATCATTAACCCCACAACTCGTTAAGGGATTTCCCCCGGTTCTTTGCTACCGTCTTGGCATCCATCATCCTGCTGATGCAATTAAAAGTTGCCTTAACCACATTGTACTGGCTGGATGCGCCGATGGATTTGGACAATACATCCGTCACGCCGCCGGCCTCCATGATTGCCCGTACCGCACCGCCGGCGATGATCCCTGTTCCGGAACATGCAGGCTTGAGAAGAACACGGGAAGCCTTGAAAATTCCGATGATCTCATGGGGAATGGTACCGTTCTTTACCGGCAGAGCCACCATGTTCCGCTTGGCTTTTTCAATGCTCTTGCGGATCGCTTCGGACACATCGTTGGCCTTGCCAAAGCCGAAGCCTACGTTCCCTTTCCGGTCTCCAATAACCGTCAGTGCGGAAAACGAAAAACGGCGTCCGCCCTTTACGACCTTGGCAGTCCTGTTGAGTTTGACCAGCTTTTCGATAAATTCTTTTTCTGCTCCGTCACGACCCCGGCCTTCCCTGTCTCTTGAATGTTCCATTCCGCCCCCTAGAACTGGATCCCGGCTTTCCGGGCCCCATCGGCCAACGCTTTTACGAGGCCGTGATATAGATAACCATTCCTGTCAAAAATAACGGTTTTGATATTTTTCTCAAGCAGCCGTTTCCCCATAACTTCGCCCAACTGCCCGGCCCCTTCGGTATTTACCTTGATAGTCCGGAGTTCTTCCTCCAGAGTAGAAGCCGAGGCAAGGGTATGGCCCCTAGCATCATCAATGACCTGAATATAGAGCGACTTATTGCTCCTCGTTACCGTCATCCGCGGCTTTTCTGCGGTACCGGCAATCCTCTTCCGGATATGCACCTTCCGCTTAAGCCGTTTTCTGTCTTTATCAAGCATTTTCCGCAGCATTAATTATCTCCCGCAACAAAACCGTCTATACGACTCTATCATTTGACGCCCGATTTACCGACCTTACGCCGGATCTTCTCATTATCATACCGGATACCCTTACCCTTATAGGGTTCGGGGAGCCGGAGCTTCCTAATCTGGGCGGCAAATTCCCCCACCCTCTGCTTGTCCGATCCGCTTATCGATACCTTGCCCGAAGCATCGGCAGCCACGGAGAGGTCATCGGGAATGCCTACATAGATATCGCTGGAATAACCCAGGCTCATGGAAAGAAGCTTCCCCTGAACTTCGGCACGATAACCGACACCGGTGATAATCAGCGTCTTGGTGAAACCCGAAGACACACCGACAACCATGTTGTTGAGAAGATTCCGGTAAAGCCCATGGAAGGCCACAGTCTGCTTTTCCTCGTTTTCCCTGCCGACAATTATCTCTTCACCCTTGTCTTCAAACTTGATAACCGGATGATACTTTTGGCTCAGTTTTCCCTTGGGGCCTTCGACGGTGATAAGATCACCTGAAAATGTGACCTTTACCCCCTTGGGAACCTTTACCGGAATTTTACCGATACGTGACATACGCTTCCTCTCACCAGACAGTACACAGGACTTCTCCGCCGACTTTCTTCTCGGCGGCCTTTTTCCCGGTAGTAACCCCAATCGATGTAGACACAATCAGGGTGCCGTACCCGTTATATACCCTGGGCATACTCTTATACCCCGCATAAACCCGGCGTCCGGGCTTACTTACCCGTTCAATTCCGTGAATAATCGGAACCGTTTCTTCATCATATTTAAGGAAAACCCGGATCACATTAGCGCCGTCCTGGTTCGCCTTCTTGAAGTTCTTGATATACCCTTCAGTCTTCAATATTTTCACAATTTCAAGCTTCAGCCGGGAAGTAGGGATATCAACCTTTTCATGCTTGGCCATTCCGGCGTTCCGGATCTTTGTCAGCATGTCAGCCACGGGATCAGAAATGCTCATACTTTTTCTCCTCCCTTACCAACTTGATTTTGTAACACCGGGAATGAGTCCCTCGCTCGCATACTTGCGGAAGCACAGGCGGCACATCTGATACTTCCGAAGATATCCTCTGGGGCGACCGCAGATCCTGCAGCGGTTCACCTTTCTCGTCTTATATTTGGGCGTCCTTAAGGCTTTAATAATCATTGCTTTTCTTGCCATAATACTCCTCTTTACTTTCTGAACGGCATACCAAACTTGCTCAGGAAGGCCTTGGCCTCTGCATCAGTTTTGGCAGTAGTCACAATGGCGATATTCAATCCCGCCACTCGTTCGATCTTGTCAAAGTCAATCTCCGGGAAGATGATCTGCTCCGTGATACCCATTGAGTAATTACCATGACCGTCAAAGGCATTCTGGTTGATACCCCGAAAGTCCTTGACTCGGGGAAGGGCAACATTCACGAGCCTGTCCATGAACTCGTACATCATAGCTCCCCGAAGGGTTACCATGGCGCCTATCTCCTGCCCGGCACGGATTTTGAAGTTAGCGATACTCTTCCGCGCCTTTGTCTTTACCGCTTTCTGCCCGGTAATGAGGGTAAGATCATCAATGGCGGCGTCAAGCAGCTTTTTGTTTTCCAGCGCCTTACCCACACCCATGTTCACCACGATCTTTACCAGTCTGGGAGTCTGCATCGGCGAAGAATAACTCAATTCCTTGAACAGCTCCGGCGCAATCTGCTCCCGGTAGATCTTTTTAAGCCTCGGTTCGTAACCCTTCATCACAAGGCCTCCCCGCATTTTCTACAGACCCTGATCTTGGAATCCCCCTCAAACTTATAGCCTATCCGGGTGGGTCCGCATTTTTTGCATACGATCATTAAATTGGAAGAATGAACCGCCGCTTCGATCTCGGCAATGCCTCCCCTGTCCTGCTGATTCCGCCGCTTCTGGGCTTTCTTGACAATGTTGATCCCCTCAACCACAATCCGGTCTTTATCCCGGAGAATCTTGAGAATCCTGCCCCGCTTGCCTTTGTCCTTTCCGGCGATCACTTCAACGGTATCTTCTTTTTTCAGTTTAAATTTATGCTGTTTCAATTCTGCCATGATTTACCTCACAAAACCTCGGGAGCCAGAGAAACAATCTTCATAAAGTTCCCTTTTTCGCGCAGTTCCCGTGCAACAGGCCCGAAGATACGCTTACCCTTGGGATTCAATGCACTGTCAATAATGACACAGGCATTGTCATCAAACCGGATATACGTGCCGTCGGGACGACGGTATTCTTTATGAGTACGCACTACTACTGCCTTTTCTACCGTCCCTTTCTTGATAGTAGATGTAGGAAGAGCATCCTTGACCGCTACAACAATAATATCTCCGATGCCGGCATATTTCCTCTTGGAACCGCCCAGCACTTTGATACATTGCACAGTCTTAGCCCCTGAATTGTCAGCGACATTCAGGTAGGTTTCCACCTGGATCATTTTGCATTCACTCCCTATTTGGCCCGTTCAAGGATTTCCGCCAGCTTCCAGCATTTTTCCTTGCTGATAGGCCGGCATTCGATAACCCGGACACGATCGCCGATCTTGGCATCATTGGTCTCATCGTGAGCCTTCACTTTCTTGAGCCGTTTTACATACTTTTTATACAGAGGATGCAGGGTGGTTGTTTCAATGGCCACGACTATCGTCTTGTCCATCTTGTCGCTTTTTACAATCCCGACAAACTCTTTCTTGCCGCTTTTGGCTTTCTTTTCAATTACTGCTTCTGCCATATCCTGCTCCTACCTGGCCTCTTTCTGTACAGCCTGATCCTGCTCATGTTTCTGCAGTTCCTGCTGCCGGATAAGCGTATTCAGCCTTGCAATCTGGCGGCGCAGTGTACGCTTCTGAAGCGGGTTTTCAACATGTCCGATGACTACCTGGAAACGGAATTCCATATACTTCTTGCTGAGTTCATCCCGCTTGGCCTTCAACTCGGGGAAGCTCAGATTCTTGAAAGAATTCTTCATGTACGCCTCCCTATGCTCCCAGTTCCATGTCTGAACGGGCAACGAATTTGGTCTTGATGGGAAGCTTGGCTCCCGCAAGAACCATGGCCTCCTCGGCCACGGCTCGCTCAATACCGCCCAGTTCAAACATCACCGTACCGGGCTTTACAACCGCTACCCAGTACTCCGGGGCGCCTTTTCCCTTACCCATGCGGGTTTCGGCAGGTTTCTTGGAGTAGGGTTTATCAGGGTATATCCTGATCCACACCTTGCCGCCCCGCTTGATATGGCGGTTCAAAGCAATACGGGCCGCTTCTATCTGGCGGTTGGTGATCCACATGCGTTCCATGGCAACCAGGGCAAAATCCCCAAAGGCAACACTGTTACCCCGGGTTGCGTTTCCCGGCATATTTCCCCGTTGAACCTTGCGGTATTTAACACGTTTCGGACTGAGCATCTTAAAACCTCAACTTTCCTTAAGCCTTCGCAGGAACGCGATCCCGCCGCTTACGGACAAGAGCGCCTGCGTCTTCCTTCTGTTCCTTACCGTACTTCATGCCGTTATAGACCCATACTTTTACACCGATGGAACCAAAGGTCGTATGAGCCTCGGCAAAACCATAATCAATATCCGCCCGGAGAGTATGAAGGGGAATACGTCCCTCTTTTGTCTCTTCGGTTCTCGACATTTCCGCCCCGCCGAGACGGCCGGAAAGCCGTATCTTGATACCCTGAGCATTGCCCTTCTTGATGGCATTGCTGATTGCCTGCTTCATGGTTCGTCTGAAACTAGACCGGGCCAAAAGCTGCCTGGAAATATTCTGGGCGATAATTTGGGCGTTATTGTCAGCATTGCGGACTTCCTTGATCTTTATCTGAATTTTCTTTTGAGGAGAATTCTCCGCCTTTTTGGAATACTTTGAAGGAGTGGAAATATATTTCTGCAATTCCGAGCCGATCTTTTCGATATTGGCGCCTTTGGAACCGATGATCACTCCGGGCCTGGAAGTATGGATCGTAATGGTGATCCTCTGGGGATGCCGGATAATTTCCAACTCCGCAATATCGGCGCCCTTGGTTTCGGGCATGGTCATGAGGAATGCCCTGAGCCTGAGATCCTCATGAAGAGTATTGGCATACTCTTTAGGATCCACATACCACCGGGAACCCCAAGTCTTGTTAATGCCGATCCGCAATCCGATAGGATTTACTTTCTGTCCCACCTTATTCCCCCACCTTACCGGTTTCTTCTACTACTACCGTGATATGACACAGTCTTTTAAGGAGCATGTCCGCCCTGCCCCGTGCCCTAAACCAAATCCGCTTCATTCTGGGGCCTTCATCAATAAGAATATTCTTTATATAGAGCATGTCTTCCGCAAGCCGCTTGTTGCCGCTCAGGGCATTGGACGCCGCAGACTTTACCGTCTTCCGGATCAGGCGGGCGCCTTTATGGGGCATGTTTTCCAGAATCGCCATTGCCTCCGGATAGGGTTTGCGCCGGATAAGATCCGCCACCGGCCTAATCTTGAAGGGGGAGGTAATGATGAATTTACTTATCGCTCTATAGCCGCTTTTCTTTTCCATGACTTATCCTACTTTCCAGCCTTCTTGTCGGAACCGGCATGTCCCCGGAAGATGCGGGTAGGCGAAAATTCGCCAAGCTTGTGACCAACAAGGTTTTCCGTAATATACACAGGTACCCAGGCTTTTCCGTTATACACAGAAATTGTTCCTCCGACCATTTCGGGAATAATTGTGGAACAGCGGGAATAGGTTTTAATCATCTTCCTGTCCCCGGACTTACTGACTTCCAGTACTTTTTTATAAAGGCTCTTTTCGATAAAAGGACCTTTCTTGATAGACCTTGACACCAATAACTCCTATATTAAGCGGCGGCATCGCCGCTTACATTAATCGAAGCGGAACAAAGTTCCGCATAACTCCTACATTAAGCGGCGGCATCGCCGCTTACGTCAATCGAAGCTGAACGAAGTTCCGCGTAACTCCTTATTTCTTCTTGCCCCGGCTGACAATAAACCGGGAGGAAGGCTTATGCTTCTTTCTGGTCTTAAATCCCTTTGTCGGCTGCCCCCAGGGGGTGACAGGATGAATACCCTTGCTCTTACCTTCACCGCCTCCGTGCGGATGATCCACCGGATTCATCGCCATACCGCGTACCGTAGGGCGCACACCCATCCAACGCTTACGGCCTGCCTTGCCGATGACCACATTCATGTGATCCTCGTTACCCACCACGCCGACAGTGGCATAGCATTTCTTGAAAACCATACGCATCTCTCCGGAGGGGAGCTTGAGAGTAACATAGTCGCCTTCTTTTGCGGCAATCAGAGCGCCTGAACCGGCCGAACGAGCCATCTGGCCGCCCCGGCCCAGGGTAAGTTCAATATTATGAACCGTAAAACCCAGCGGAATCTGCTCCAGAGGCAGGGCATTCCCCGGCTCTATGGGAGCTTCGGGGCCGGAGATAATGACAGCGCCCGGCTGAAGTCCCTTGGGAGCGATGATATAACGCTTTTCTCCATCCGCATAGTTGATAAGTGCAATATTGGCGCTGCGGTTGGGATCGTATTCAATGGCGGCAACTTTGCCGGGAACACCAATCTTGTCCCGTTTAAAGTCAACAATCCGGTAACGGCGCTTGTGTCCGCCGCCCTTATGCCAGACACTGATCCTCCCGTTCCAGTCCCTGCCCGCCCGTTCAGTCCTGCCCGAAACAAGGTTTTTTTCCGGCTTTATGCCCTTGGTAAGCTCCGAAAAATCGAGGCTTGCCCATTGCCTCATACCAGGCGTTACCGGTTTATATGTTTTAATACCCATCTATATTCCCCTACACGCCCTCAAAGAGGCTGATTTTTTCATCTTTCGGCAGGCGGACAATCGCCTTCTTCCAGGAAGCCGTATAACCCGCCTTGTTGCGCTGACGCTTGGGCTTACCCCCCACATTCATGACAGTACAGGAAATGGGATGCACATTAAAAAGCCGCCGGACAGCTTCCATTATTTGAATCTTGTCGGCCCGGGGATCCACCCGGAAAACATACTTGCCTTCTTCACGGAGGAGGTTTGCCTTTTCGGAAAGTACCGGCTGTATCAGAATCTGATCGTAGTTCTGCATTATTCAGCCTCCCCGGCGGAACCGTAAAATTCACTAAGATTTTTGGCCGCCGTTTCCAGCATCAAAATCTGCCGGCCATAGAAGAGGTCATGGGCCCGCAGACGGTTATAGGAAAGGAAATGCAGCCAGGGAATATTGGCCCCCGCCTGCTTCAGTTGGGGATCATTATCTTTGAGGATGATGACCGTCCGTTCCCCCTGCGCCAAATTTTTAAGGATTCCCGCAAGATCTTTGGTCTTACCGGATTCCACGGTAAAATCTTCAACAATTTTCAGGGTATCACTCTGGGCCTTGAGACTCAGGATGGTCTTCATTGCCAGGCGCTTCATTTTTTTCGGAATTGAATATGAAAAATCGCGGGGTTTTGGCCCGAATACAACACCGCCGCCTACCAGAACCGGAGACTTTTTATCGCCCCGGCGGGCCCGGCCCGTACCCTTCTGCTTGTAGGGTTTGGCATTGGAACCATGAATCTCTCCGCGATCCTTGGTACAGGCATTTCCCTGCCGTTTGTTGGCCAGTTCATTGTTGATGGCATACCAGATAACATCATCGTTAACCGGAAGGCCAAAAACAGAGTCATCCAGCTCAATACTGCGGAGCTCTACGCCTTGCACCGAATATACTTTACCGTTCATCGCTTTCCTCATTCTTCCTGAAACTACTTCTTTACGGCGGAACGCACAAAGAGCAGTCCCTTATTGATACCCGGTACAGCGCCACGAACCATCATGAGCTGCTTTTCCGGATCAATCTTTACCACTCTGAGACTCAAAACCGTAACCTTTTCCCGCCCCATCCGGCCGGGAAGCTTTACATTCTTGAAAGTCCGGTGAGGATAGGTAGACTGTCCGGTAGAACCGGGTTCCCGGTGAAATTTGGAACCATGGGTATGGTGGCCGCCGGCGAAACCCCAGCGCTTCACGACCCCCTGGAAGCCCTTGCCCTTGGAAACCCCGGAAACATCCACATAACGGACGCCCTCAAACACCTCAATTCCCAGAGAATCGCCTATCTCAGCTTTTTTTTCAAAATCCCGAAGTTCCTGGATATGCTTCTTGGGCGCCAGATTTTCGGGAAACTGCCCGCGATATGGCTTGGTTATCAGGTTTTTCTTCATGTCGTCAATTCCGACAATCAGGGCCTTATAACCATCTTTCTCAACTGTTTTTTGGGCAATAACCACATTGGGATCGAAACGCAATACCGTTACCGGTATCAAATTCCCCGTCTCATCAAAGATCTGAGTCATTCCCACTTTTTTGGCCACGAGACCTAACATCGTACAACCCCACTGTAAGCACGTTATCCGCAAACCTGCCGGCAAGCGAACCGTCTGCCTGAAAATTCTACTGTTTTATTTCAACATCCACCCCTGCAGGAAGCTCCAGCTTCATCAGGGAATCCATCACTTCCGGTGAGGGATTAATAATATCAATCAAACGTTTGTGTGTCCGCATCTCGAACTGTTCACGGGACTTCTTGTTCACATGGGGTGAACGAAGTACCGTAATCTTGTTTATACGAGTAGGCAGCGGTATAGGACCGGTTACCTGGGCCCCCGCTTTCTGAACCGTTTGAACAATAGATTTCGCGCTTTGGTCGATAAGCTCCACATCGAAGCCTCTTAACCTAACCCGAATGCGCTCCTTAGCCATCATTCCTCCAGAAAAAGCAATGAGCCTTCGAAAACCTCAGGCTCATTGTTCTACAACACATTATTCGGTAATTTCAACTACCTGGCCGGATGCAACGGTCTTCCCGCCTTCGCGGATAGCAAAGCGGAGGCCTTTCTCCATGGCTATGGGATGGATCAGTTCACCAAAGATCTCGGTATTATCCCCGGGCATAACCATTTCCTTCCCCTCGGGAAGCTTGACCGTACCGGTTATATCGGTAGTCCGGAAATAAAACTGGGGCCGGTAACCGGTAAAGAAGGGGGTCTTCCGGCCGCCTTCCTCCTGGGAGAGGCAGTAGATCTGACCCTTGAACTTGGAATGGGGAGTAATGGAACCGGGCTTGGCAAGTACCTGGCCTCTTTCCACTTCCTTCTTATCAACGCCGCGGAGCAAAGTACCGACATTATCGCCGGCCTGTACTTCTTCAAGAATCTTGTTGAACATTTCCATACCGGTAACAACTGTCTTCTTGGTGGGTTTGATGCCGACGATTTCAACTTCTTCGTTCAGCTTCAGAATACCGCGTTCCACCTTGCCGGTAACAACGGTGCCCCGGCCGGAGATGGTGAATACGTCTTCAATAGGCATAATGAAGGGCTTATCGGCATCACGCACAGGATCGGGGAAGTAGCTGTCCATGGCATCAAGCAGTTCCTGGATGCACTGGGAATTGTCGGTCTCTTCACCCCTGTTGAGATCCTCCATTGCCTTGAATGCAGAACCTTTGATGATGGGGATTTCGTCCCCGGGGAAACCGTTGGCGTTGAGTACGTCCTTGATTTCCTCTTCTACGAGTTCGAGGAGTTCAGGATCGTCAACCAAGTCTACCTTGTTGAGGAAAACGATCATATTGGGAACTCCCACCTGCCTTGCCAAAATAATATGCTCGCGCGTCTGGGGCATGACCGAGTCAGGAGCCGAAACTACCAGTACAGCGCCGTCCATCTGAGCGGCGCCCGTGATCATGTTCTTAATGTAGTCGGCGTGCCCCGGGCAGTCTATGTGGGCATAATGGCGCTTCTCGGACTGATACTCCAGGTGCCGGGTATTAATGGTAATACCGCGGGCCTTCTCTTCCGGCGCATTATCAATATCGTCGAATTTCATAACCTTGTCGCCGTACTTCTTACCGCAATACATGGTAATAGCGGCGGAAAGGGTGGTTTTCCCATGGTCAACGTGACCAATGGTCCCGACATTCATGTGGATTTTAGTTCTATTGAACTTATCCTTTGCCATTGTGTCCTCCTTGCATTAATGGGCACAGTAAAAATCAATGCAACATAATCCGGTCTAAAACCAAAAGGCTCTAAACCGGTAAGCGTCCGAATAACATTCAGACAAAAAACAGCGTAATAATTGAAATACATGGATTAACAAACGGAAAATGAAGAAAGCGGAAATGCTTATCGTTCAAGAATCCGTCCCGTTCCACCTATCCCATCCGCACATACCGATGATTGGTTTGGATCAAAGCCGGCGCAGATCAAAAACCGGCGCCAACCCGGGGACATTCATGGAATGTCCCGCGAGACCTTGCTGCGCTTACAAAACCAGGCCGGAGGGCCTTCCATTTGAAACTATCTCCTCGTACACCTCCCGGCATTGCCGCAGCATAATATCCGGCATGGCAACTCAGACCTGAAAACCGGATATCTATTTCAAAAACCGTCACGCCCTAAAGGGCATTTCATATAATCTACACTATAAAAAAAATCTTGTCAATACCAACACTACAGAAACCAAAGATTTTTTCCAAAGTAAAACTCCGGGGGAGTTTTACTTCTACCATTTATAGTGGGCAAAGGCCTTGTTGGCTTCCGCCATCTTGTGGGTATCTTCCTTCTTCTTGAAGGCGGAACCCGTATTGTTAAAGGCGTCAAGGAGTTCCGCGGCAAGCCGGTCTCCCATGCCGTGACCGGAACGAGCCCTGGCGGCGTTGATAATCCACCGCATACCCAGGGCTTCCCGCCGGGATTCCCGAATTTCCACCGGCACCTGATAGGTAGCGCCGCCCACCCGGCGGCTCTTTACCTCTATGACGGGCTTTACATTATCAAGCGCCTTGAGGAATACCTCCAGCGGTTCTTTTTCGGTCTTCTGTTGAAGAATCCCCAGGGCGTCATGTACGATCCTGAGGCTTACGGAACGCTTGCCGTCCCACATCATGCGGTTAACAAATTTGGAAACTACAACACTGTTATACCTGGGATCCGGCGCAATGCCCCGGTCAACGGTCTTCTTTTTACGACCCATAAATCTCTTCTCTCCTTAAACTAACCATAAAGTTGAACCGGACATGAAGCAAAATTTCATGCCTTTGGCCGTTTGGCGCCGTATTTCGAACGCCCCCGTTTGCGGTCTTCTACACCCAGGGTATCCTTGGCCCCGCGGATAATATGATAACGGACACCGGGAAGATCCTTGACGCGGCCGCCGCGAACCAGAACCACCGAGTGTTCCTGGAGGTTATGCCCGATACCGGGAATATAGGCCGTTACTTCGGCCCCGTGGGAGAGGCGCACACGGGCGACCTTCCGAAGGGCCGAATTGGGTTTCTTGGGGGTCATGGTCATGACACGAGTACATACCCCTCTCTTCTGCGGACAAGACTGGAGGGCAGGCGACTTGGACTTGGAAGAAACCTGCTGTCTCCCGAAACGTACCAACTGGTTAATTGTAGGCATTCCTTAAAAACTCCCTTACAATATCAACGCCGGTATACGGCGGATAATAGCAATACACCTGAACCGGTTCCGGAATTTCAGAACCAACTCAGCCCTCTATTTTTTTCAGAGAAGGAATTATACCATATCAAAACGGAAAAAAAAGATCAAGAGGGAAGGTGAAAAAAAATGAAAAAAAGGCTGTTCTCCATTGCGGTTTTGCTGCTTATTCTGGTCACGGAGTATGCCTTTTGCCGGGGCAAATCCCAGAATAAAGACAGCCCCTTCGATGAAGGAAGGGAAAGAGCCGAATACAGCCTTGCAGACAGAAGAGAGGGATCCTCCGAACCGGAGCCTGAAAAGATTGAAAATGAAGCCCTTATGCCCGCCGCCGCCCTTGAAGGGACGGCGCCGGACAGGGCCGAACAGGTGATGAAAGCTCTGGCGAAGGCCTATCCCGACAGAATCGGCCCGGCGGAACTACGTAACGGAGACTGGGCTGTTCCAATACGGGGAGCCTGGTACTACTATGCGGACGGAAAACTGCTTCCGGAGGAACTTCGGGAAAAGGCCCGGGACTATGACGGCCAACCCTTTTACAACTACCCTGCGGAACTGCCCGTGTGGAAGGCGCCGGAACCGGAGGAGGAGGAACGCTTCCGGGGCATGGCTGAACGGCGGCGGCAGAATCCTTCCAGACGTTCCCAGCATTTCTTTGATGCGCTTTGGCGGGCTCATAACAAGGAAGAAGCCTGGGACAGGATAAAATCGATCCGTTTTTTGGGCCGCACGGTGATGGTTCACTATGCCATTTTGGAAGAATTGGCCCTGGTTGAGGAGAGAATCCTCTCCGAGTCAAAAACAAACTCCCGTATACGAGCCTGGATTGCCAGTCTCAGTACCCTGGACGGTTGGAACTGGCGGGGTATTGCCGATACCCAGAGCCGGAGTTTCCATGCATACGGCGCCGCACTGGACATCCTCCCCAAAAATTACGGGAGATCCAACACGTACTGGCTCTGGACTGCCCAATCGACTCCGGAATGGTGGAATGTGCCCTACGAAAAACGTCTTCATCCTCCGGATGAGGTAGTTAAGGCATTTGAGGCTTATGGTTTCATCTGGGGTGGAAAATGGCTCTTCTATGACACCATGCATTTTGAATTCCGGCCTGAAATTCTGATTCTGAACGGAATTCCCCTGGCAGACATGCGTTAAGCCGAAAATAAACTGACAGCTTACATTTTTCAACCCATAGCAGTTTGCAGATTCAGTAATAAACACAGATACTGTACACTTCATGGAAAAAAGCGTCAGCGAAAAGGATATACGTCTCTTATTCGGAAGAAATCTGAAACGCCTGCGCGAGATGCACAACATTTCCCAGTTCGGCCTTGCCAACATGACAGGACTGACCAATGCTTTTATCAATGATATTGAAAACTCCAAACGGGGCATCTCCGAAAAAACTCTGGCAAAGCTTTCCAGCGCACTGAATGTGGCGCCTTACCGGTTTTTCCTTCCCGAAAAAATACCTGACGACAGCTTTTCCGGCTATGTGTCTGACTTCACGGCGCATGTTAACATGGTACTGGGAAATCTGACGGATCTATACCTGGATAAAAGAAAATAAATTCATTACAGGGGTAAAAAAGCCAGTCCCGGCAATTCGCAAGCAGGAGATTAGCACAGCAACAAATTTCTGCTTCAAGCCCAGTAATTTTACTTTTAGCCGCAGATAATCACGAACCACTCGAACAAGACGTATTCCGGCTTGACGGCGGGGAATAATATCCGGAAGATGAGCTTAATTGGCACGAACTTCACGAACTTTTGCCTTGATAATATCGATTTTGCCTCTAGATTCGGCATAGTTTGAATGAAAGGGAAGAGAAACCTTTATGAAAAGGGAGGGAAAATGAAGGGCGCTCTATTCCGTTCGTGTTGGTTCGTGTCGTTCGTGGCAAATTTCTTCAGTAAAAGTCAAATTTCTGCTTCAAGCCAGGAGGGCCTTGAATTCCTTTTCATCCAGGGACTCTTTCTCCAGAAGGTTTGCAGCAACCTTTTCGAGAAAGGGGCGTTTCTCCTGAAGCATGTTTTTTGCGTGAAGATAGCGAACCTCCACCATACGGGCAATTTCCTCGTCTACGTACTGCTGGGTAGCTTCGGAATATTCCCGGTGAAACACCGGTTCCTGCTGAGCCTGGGGCCCCAGCATCCCGGCGCCCCGCTGGGTAAGGGCTACATTGCGGAAACGCTCGGACATACCGTAATCGGTGATCATCTTACGGGCAATGTCCGTCGCCTTGGTAAGATCGTTGGCCGCCCCGGTGGAAATCTTGCCGAATACAAGATCCTCGGCGGCCCGGCCTCCCAAAAGGACATCAATCTTCCCCAAAAGTTCTTCTTCGGTCATGAGATAACGGTCTTCAATGGGCATCTGGAGGGTATAGCCCAGAGCGCCGAAGCCGCGGGGAACGATGGAAATTTTCTGCACCGGGTCTGAATTCGCCGTAAACGCGGCGATGAGAGCGTGGCCTGTCTCGTGAAAGGCAACGATACGCCGTTCTTCGGGAGAGATGATCCGGGTCTTCTTCTGGAGCCCCGCCACGGTCTTTTCGATGGCTTCTTCAAAATCTTTCTGAAGCACAAACTGCCTGCCGCCCCGGACTGCAAGAAGGGCTGACTCATTCACGATATTGGCCAGATCCGCCCCGACGAAGCCTGATGTGCTTCGGGCTACAGCCGTGAGATCCACCAGGGGAGAGAGTTTTACGGTTTTGGAATGAATTCTCAGGATCTCTTCCCGGCCCTTGAGATCGGGACGGTCTACCAGTACCTGCCGGTCAAAGCGGCCGGGCCTGAGCAGGGCGGGATCGAGCACATCCGGTCTGTTGGTAGCCGCCAGAATGATAAGCCCGCTTGTGGCGTCAAAACCGTCCATTTCCACGAGAAGCTGATTGAGAGTCTGTTCCCGCTCGTCGTTGCCCCCGGCGATGTTGTTGATCCGGCTCTTGCCGATGGCGTCCAACTCATCAATAAAGATGATACAGCGCCGTTTTTCCCTGGCCTGTTTGAAGAGATCCCTCACTCTGGCGGCCCCTACCCCCACAAACATCTCTACAAATTCGGCGCCGGAGATGCGGAAAAAGGAAACCCCCGCCTCCCCCGCCACTGCCCTGGCGAGGAGTGTCTTGCCGGTACCGGGCGGTCCCACAAGGAGTACCCCTTTAGGGATCTTGCCGCCTATATCGGTGTACTTCCGGGGGCTTTTAAGAAAATCAACCACCTCGACAAGTTCATCCTTCGCCTCGTCTACTCCGGCCACATCGGTAAAACGGGTAACAATGTCCCCTTCCGCCACGATAACCGCCCGGTTCTGCCCCACGGAAAGGACGCCGCCCCCCATGTTGCCCAGGCGTTTCATGAGGAAACGCCATATAATGAGGAAAAAGGCGATAGGGAGAACCCAACTGAAGATAATATTGAGGATTGCACTGCCTTCACGGGATACGGCGTAGTAGGCTATACCCTTTTCGTCCATCAATTTGATGATATCCGGGTCGTTGAGGGGCACGGTTCTATAAACCGGCTCGGGGGAAGTCATGTAGGGACTCTTGAGGGCCGGAGAACCGGCGCTGCGGCGGGAAACGGAACCGGTATAACCTGTAAAATAGGAATCGGTAATCTCCACCCGTTTTATCTCCCCGCTGGAGATCCTGGCCTTGAATTCCGAGAAATCAATGGTGGGATTCACCCGGTTCATGAAGACATAGTTAAAAAGGCTTAAGCCTATGATTAGAACCAGGACATAAATTATTGAAAATTTCCATCCACCGAAAGGCTTGAAATCCGGCAGCCGGGGGCCTCCCGGCCACAGAGGTTCTTTCTTTTTATCGTTCTTGGGGTCTTCCGGTCTAAAATCACTCATTGTCTATAGTTTACTGTATTTCGGAATTTTATACTATATCGTGTCTGTCCACAAAGTCGGTTACTTTGCGGACAGACCTTGCATTTGCATACGTAAATGCGGTTTTTAAGGTAGTCGCGGCATAAATGCCGAGTCTATAATGTGTCTACATTATAGACAGACGCTATATCGCAGGATCTGGAAAAAATTCGCAATTTCGGTTAAATTTTCATCGGGTTTTCCTAAATGAAAAATTTCAGACGCCGATAATTAAGAGTACCTATATGGACGGGTACTAACCTTAAAAGACTGAAATTATATCAGCAACCATGGAGGGGACTGCAGTGGCCTATACAAACGCACTTTCCGCTTACCGGGAAACAAGGATAAAGACAGCCAGCCAGGGGCAGCTTGTCGTCATGCTTTACGATGAGGCGCTGAAACATCTGGACAGGGGCTTGGAACTACTGGGCCTCAACGCCTCAGGAAAGAAAGATCCGGGTAAAATTGAACATGTCAACAAGGCTATACTAAAGACGCAGGATATTATTACGGAACTTATGGTTTCTCTGGATTTTGATCAGGGAGGAGAAATCGCCAAAAACCTCTTTTCGCTCTATACCTGGTTCAATAAAGAGCTTCTTGAAGCCAATATCAAGCAGGACAGACGGCGGCTCACGATTATCAGGAATATGATAAGCGATCTGAGATCTGCATGGAGTGAGATTGCGGGAAAAAACGCCGTGGGAACTGCGGCCGCAGGCGATGCCGGCGGCATCAACATTGCCGGGTAGGTCTCGATGATGTCTGCGGCAGAAACTACCAAGGCAAAAAACCGGGATGCCGGGCGAAGGGGATTGAGCGAAGGCTCCCCTCAGGAGATTGACGGCGGGGAGATTTCCCGGCGCATAGCCGTTGTCAAACGCTTCAGAGCCCTGCTTCAGGAACAGAGGGATCATTTCTACTCCTATCTTGAAGCTCTGGACAGGCAAAAGGATGTCATTGAAGGGGGAAACGCGGAGAGTCTTTTGAACCATGTGGAGCTTGAAGAGAAGATCGTAGCGGATATTTTCTCCATTCAAAAGGTTATCGATCCCCTGGAGGAGATGTACCAGGCGGCGGTTTCAGGTTACAACCGCGCCGAAATTTTACATACACAGGAAAACACCGGGGTGCCGGCCCTGAAGGCGGCCCTGGAAAGCCTGAAAACCGAAGCGGCTGTCCGATCCAGGGAAAACCGGGAGCTTCTTTCAAAACGCATGGAAGAGATCCGCAATGAAATTAGGATACTGCGGAACAATCCCTATCTGCAGAAGCATCCTGTATACGGAAGCATAGATACTGCATCATTAATTGATATTAAAGGGTAAACAGCAAAATACCGTCTATTATAATTTTTCAAACTCCCAGCTTAAGCCTGTACGCGATACATGTACACGGCAGTAGATGCCTGTGCTTCTGTAATCTTCGACGGTGATGTAATGCACTCCGCCCGCTTCATGAACCATGCGTTTGTGGGCATGGCCCATAAAAAGCGCCTCTGAACGGCCCTTGAGGAGATCCATGAGGCGGCTGCGTTCCCTTACATCGGTAAACTGCACGAGGTCTGCCGGATTTTCAATAAAAATATTCATGTGGGTAAACACGAGAGCATGCCGCTTTGCCGTTTTAAGTCCCTCTTCCAGCCATTCATACTGGGCAGAACCGAGTGTACCGGTAGCCGAATCCAGGACAAAGATACTGGTACTGCTTGTGCTGCTGTCAATTCTGTAGCAGGTGGAGCCGATCAGATCTTTCCACACGGGCCAGTTGTTAAAATAAATGTCATGGTTCCCGATGACGGGGTAGCAGGGAACTCCCAGGCTGCCGGCGATCTCAATGAATTTTTGGAGATCCCTTCTGTTGCCGTTCTGAGTGATGTCCCCGTTTACCACCACAAACGCGGCCCCGTTTATGACTGAAGAGAGTTTTTCGAGGCCGTGAGCGTCCCCTTCCTCGATATGGGTATCGTTTAAAATGATAAAAGAATACTCGCCGGGCAGGGAAAGCGAGAGGTCTTCCGGGCTTAAAAATTTAAAGGTATTTTTATCGGAAAGCCTGATATCCAGATCGGTGGAAGCAAAAATCCCGAAGAGATCGACGCTGCAGGATTGCAGTAAAACTGTTCCCGCAATAAGCAGGGCCGCCGTACCGGCAAAAACGATCCGCAGTAAGAGCTTCCTGCAAAACCCGGTTGGTTTTACAGAAGCTTCTGCTTTTTTTATCTCCATGATACGGACAGCCCTCCGCGGTATGCAACGCCAAAAAAGTTGGCGGCCAGGCCGCTGCTCCCGCTCTGATACAGTTCAAGTTCGTTTATGAGGGAAACCAGCTTTGTAAGCTTCAGGAAACTGTTCAGATTGAGAAAATAGGAGCCGAAATTTCCAACCGCAAAATCGCCGAAATTGGCGCAGCGTAAACCGACTCTGAATTTTTCGGTATTATAAAAATTGACATAGGCCGAAACGGCCAGCATTGATTCAAAAACCTTCCGGGTATCGTAAAACGAACTGAAACGGAGCGCAGGCCCCACGGAGATGCCTGCCCAGCGGCCTTTCAGGGAGATCAGGGGAAGCAGGGTGTGGCTCCCGGTATCGTAGCCCGGCATCCTGTTGAACACATAGGCGAAGCTGCCTGAAAGGGGAAGGCCTAAGGGAAACACGGCTTCGCCGCTGACGAAGGCATCTACTTCGTAGACGGTCCGGGCGGCCCAAAAAGACATACCGCTTTTTACGGAGTAACGTTCATTGAAGGCAAGGCTGCCTGAACCTGAAAATGTCCAGCATTGGTTAAAAGCCCGGTTATATTCGGGCGTGACGGAAAAACAAACTTCCGCACCCGAAAAATCAAGTCCGTATAATCCTGATACTAAAAAGAAAAAAACCAGAGACAAAATTGG
>JAIRXN010000150.1 GCA_031268245.1 Treponema sp.
AAGCCATATTATTCTCCGATATCTGCTTCTTGATGTTTTGAAGATCTATCCTGATCTTTCATTTGTATATACAGGGCGCTCAGGGCTACCGACAGGGTTATGATTATCATCACGACCAAGACGGCGCTGGATATCTGGATAGGCTGGTTTCGTGTGGCAAAGAGGTAGAGCTGGGTGGTTTCGTAGATAGAACCCGCAATGATCCGCACGGTGGCGTAATCCCCGAAGATGCCGGCCATACACATCAGCATGGAAACCATGATGCCCGAAACCATGCAGGGAACCACTATCCTGCCAAAGGCATAGAGCCTCCCGGCGCCGAGTATCTCGGCTGCATCAATGAGTTGCTTAATGTTGACAGCGTACATGTTGTTCCGTATAGCTCTGAAAGTGATGGGAAGCCCTCCGACACAGTAAATACTGATAAGCATCACAAAACGGTTGGCGAATATAGTGCCCGTCCCTGCATAAGTTGCCAGTACTGCGGTGGCAAGCACTACGCCGTTGATGGTGTAGGGTACCATGCTGATCATTTCGAGGACCCGCTCCAATTTTGGGGAGTAAACCAAAGCCGTATAGAGAGCCAAAATCACAAACAGCGAAGTCATGCACACGGGGATGATGGAAATGGCGACACTGCGGATCACGGCCAGGATAAAGCGCTTGTCTGAAAGGATTTGGATGTAATACTTGAGGGTAAAACCCCTGGGCAATATGCTGATCCAGTTTAAGGTAAACGAATATATCAAGGTCGTGATAAGCGGTATGGTCAGGTATAATAATACCATGATCAAAAAAAACATGCCGGTTTTCCCCATTTTGGTTTTCAATTTTTACTGCCTTTGGAACAAATCCTGCTTACCAGATTGGAAAGCCCCAAAACCAGAAAAATAAAGGCCAGCATGATCATGGAAAATGCCGACCCCATATTCGGCCTGGGGCGGTTGTCGCCGATGAAAATGCTTGCGATGTTTATCCCCATGAGCGGAGCGTTGCTTATCATTACCATGGGTGTGGCATAGGCCGTCATGGCGTTTGCAAAAAGCATAGAAAAGGTACCGGTTATGGATGGGAGCATTATAGGGATGCCCACTTTGGTCCAGAATTGAAAGGGATTTGCCTGGAGCAGTTTCGCCGATTCCTGCCATTCGGGCCGTATAGCCTCGAATGCCGGGAGCATGAGGAGGGTACCCATGGGTATTTGGAAATAGATGTACAGTAAAAAGAGGCCCCGGAGGGTGTAGAGGTTGTATTCCGCCAGAGGTTTGAAATTAATCGCCCTGCCGGTCAGCACGAGAACGCCCGAAATGCCAAGGAGGGAAATAAACGAAAAGGCCAGGGGTACGCCCCAGAAATTTGAAGTCACGGTCAGCAGGGTTATGGATAAGCGTTTTATCTTTTTCCGGGAATACGTCAAGATCCCGGCGGTAATAAAAACAATGACCAGACTGACCAGTGACGTTCTCAAGGAATGTTGGAGAGTGATTCTGATGGAAGCAAGGTATACCGGACGTTGGAATATCTCTTTTATGTAATTGTCAAGGGTAAAACTATGGCCGTACTCCTTCGTAAAGCTCCGGATCACCATACCGGCCAGGGGCATGAGTTCGAACATACCTGCGATGATCAGAAATGGCAATGCCGGTCCATAATGCAGTAAAAACGAGAATTTTTTTAATGCCTTTCCGGCGCCTGAGGGCTCAGCCATTATCGACTCTCCTTTTCCGGTTTCATCATAGTTGTTAGAACAGGAGGGGGACCACTTCGTCCTGCCACCTTCTGGTGATCTCTTCCGTAGCCTTGGACAGCTTCTCCAGGTCTGTCAGGGGGATTGCCCTTGTGTACTCCGAACGGGGGATCAGCATGGTCAGGAGATCATTCGGAATAGGTATGTCCCTGATGGGAGAAGCGTAGCCCTTGACCTTTTCGAGCTGGCCTTCGTCACTGAGGGCGTATTCAAGCATCAGGGCTGAGGCGTGCGGGTGGGGCGCATACTTGTTGATGATGGCGCAATACCCGGTCTGGAGGGCCGCATCGGCTACAACGTGGACGGCTACGTTCATCCCGGAATTACTTTCAATAATAACATCTCTGGTGGTTAGGTTGTTGTAATCCCAGTCGACCATCACCTGGACCTCGCCCTGGACGACGCGGGGACGCCCCCATGCGCCTGTATCAATACGGCCTGCCTTGGCCATCTCTACCCAGAATTGTATGGCCGCATCCACATCATCAAGGCCGTTCCCGAAGGCGAAAGCCGGTGAGAGCATACCCAGTTGAGTCGCCCCTCCTGTAGGTTCTCCGGTGGTAATCTTCAGACCGCTATCCTTGAATTCCTGCCAGGAATGGATCTCAATGTCTCTGCCGGCAAGGTCTTTATTGACGATAAACGACAGGGTTCCCAGGTAGCCGAGTATCCAGCGGCCCTCAGGATCTTTTGCCCAGTCGGGGATAGAATCCCAGGCGCTGGGCTTGTAACTTTGAACCACATCCATCTCAATGGCCGTGGGCATGAGGCCGAAGGCACAGTCCCCCATATCCCTGGTGGGGTTATCCTTTTCGGACGCGAATATAGCAAGTTCTTCATTTGAACCCATATCCGTATCGTGGTGGGTCAAACCGTACTTTTCAGTTACCGCTTTCCAGACCCCGCCCCAGTTGGCCCAGTCATCAGGGATACCCACAGATTCAATGTGGCCTTCTTTCCTGGCGCCGGCGATAAGCTCGTCCATAGTAAGGTTGTTTAAATCGACAGAGACGGTTTCTTTCTTCCCGGCGCAACCGGCAAGCGGCAGCAGGATGCAGATTCCGATGACACGAAACAAGAGACGACAGCGTTTATTCATTACAGTCCTCCAAAAACGTATTAGACTTGTTCGAGAACTTCTCTCACGAGTCCTGCAGTTTCCCGCCAACGAAGCTTCGGTTCGACGGCTGCGAAACATGCATTGCTTATGTTTTATCTGTTTATATAAAACTCACATGAAGTTTGTGTTATATCTGTGTAAAATTCTAAAAATCATTACCCGCCGGTTCAAGATCCTGCGGATCGAGATCCGCCGGATCGCAGTACGCGCCGCGAATCAGATCGTAGCGGGTATCCGAGAGGGCAAGCAGTGCGTCGCGGTCGTGGAACACGCCGATCATTGCCGTGCCTTCAGCCTTGAGGTCAAGGATCATCCGCAGAATCCGTGTTTTGTAACCCTTGTCCAGGGAAGCAGTGGGTTCGTCCAAAAGGAGGAGCCTGGGTTTGGTGATGACGGCGTGGAGTATATTGAGCCGCTGTTTTTCGCCGCCTGAAAAAGTCGCAGGGTACATATCCCAGAGGGTTCTGCCCAGCCCCACCCGGGAAAGCATATCCCGGGCTTTATCCAGGGCTTCTTCCCGGTCAACGCCCCGGCTTATCAAGGGCTCGATAAGGGTTTCAAGGGCGGAGACCCGGGGCATGACACGGAAGAACTGGGACACATAACCGATCTCGGCGCGCCGCAGACTGAGGATTTTCCAGTCATCCGCCGCAGCAAGATCGATGCGGGAACCGTCTTTGGCGGTGTAGAGGATCTCTCCCGCGCTGGGGATGTATGTCCGGTAGACGCACTTGAGGAGGGAGCTTTTCCCCGTTCCCGAGGGGCCGGTGACGGCGAGGAGGGAACCTGCCGCCGCGTCAAAGGAAACCCCGGCGAAACCGGGTATCACCGCATTGCCGCGGATATGGATGGTAAAATGTTTTGCCAGGTTTCTAACGCTCAGCATGTTTGTCTCCACCGCCAATACGGTATTCAAATTGCAGTGCGGTTCGCCCGTCGATAAAGCATTTGGATACCATGGGACGGTTGTGAATCTTCAGTACGACAAGGAGATCGGCCTTCTTGCCGCTTTCCACCGAACCGTAGTCCCCGTCTATCCCCATGGCCCTGGCGGGGTTGAGGGTAAGCATCCGTACCGCGGCGGGCAGGGAGAGGATTCCCTCCTCCTCAAGGCGAAAGGCCGAATGCAAAAGAGACGCGGGGTAATAATCCGAACAGAGGATGTCCGCAGCCCCTTCGCGGACTGCTTCCATGGCGGAAAGATTCCCGGAGTGGCTGCCGCCGAGCATGATGTTGGGAGCGCCTACCACTACGAGGATTCCCTCATCATGGGCCTTTTTCGCCACTTCAAGCTCGATGGGAAACTCGGAAATTTTTACACCGAATTCGTTTTGCATCAGGCTGAGCTTTTCCAGAGTGTCGTCATCGTGGGAGGCAAGGGGAATGTTCCGTTCATGGGCCAGAGCCGATAACGATTTGAGCATTTCATGGGAAGCCACGGGTTTGTTCTTTGCCTCCGCTAAAATCTCGTCCATGGTTTTATCGCTGCACGCGGCGGCCCAGGTGATGTAAGAAGCGGCGTATATTTCCAGGTTCCGGTACTGTCCTTGTCCCGGAGTGTGATCCATAAAGGAAAGTTCATGTACCGCGCCGCTTTTTAAAAGTTCAACGAGGTAATCGTAAATACCGATGTTGTCGATTTCGTAACGGGCGTGGAAGCGGTGCCGTATCAGGTGGCAGCCTTCGTGAAAATCCTTGATGAAACCCACCAGCCGTTCAAGATTTTCCCTGGTACGGAAATTGTGCCGGTTCCCCGCGCCCTCCGCACCGCTGCCGTTCATCAGGGAAAGGGAGTGGTAAATCGTGGTAACTCCATGACACAAAAGCTGTTTTTCCGCTTCACGCAGGCCCGTCTCAAAATCCATAAGACAGGTGGGCCGGGGCTGAATAACGCCTTCGATATAATCCGAATGAATATCGATAAAACCCGGCATGACATAGCCGCCCCGGGCGTCAAAGTAGAGCATCTCCTCGCCGTCCTGCTCACCGCTGTTCAATTCATCCATGGGAAGGATATCCAGGATACGATCTTCACAGGTGATAACCGCATGATGAGGCAGAACTTCACCGGGGCTTACCACCGCGGCGTTAAAAATACATTTTTTCATAATCCTCCGTTTTATAAAAGTGAATTGACCAGTGTCTGGGTGTACATGTGCCGGGGATCTTCCCTGGTCTGATCGGTGAGGCCCTCCTCTACGATCTTGCCGTCAAGCATGACCGCCGAGCGGCGCGCCAGCATACGCACCACCGCCAGGTCGTGGCTTACCACGATCATGGTTACATCGAATTCACGCTGAATCTTTTTCACCAGGTCCAGTACCCGGGCCTGTACCGAAAGATCGAGGCCGGTGGTTACTTCGTCCAGCAGCAGTACCGGCGGGTTATTCGCCGCAGCCTTGGCGATCTGTACCCGCTGCTGCATGCCGCCTGAAAAATTCCGGGGCGGTTCCTTGACCCGGCTCACCGGAATCTCAATATGCTCCAGAAGTTCCGCAGTCCGTTTCATCATGGAGGCCACGTTGCGGTTCCCTGCGGCAATGAGTTTTTCCGCCACATTGGCCCCGGAAGAAAAAAACATTCGCAGGCCCAGGTGCGGGTTTTGATAGACCATACCCAAAAGCTGATTTCTGACTTCCTGTTTCTGCTGAAGGCTTAAAGCGAAAATATTTTTTTTGCCATTAGCGCAGCAGCCCAGATAATACGATCCCGCCGTGGGTTCGCTGTCCAGGTACAGAGCCTTCATCAGTGTTGTCTTACCGGAACCGGATTCACCTACGACTCCCAGAATCTCCCCCTTCACAAGCCGGAGAGAAACATTCCTCAAGGCCCAGACAGTCTTGCAGAAAGGGCAGCGGTTCCGTTCCATGTATGTCCCGGCGGTTTCCGCCTCCAGACAGCGCGGACATCCCGGCCCGTGCCGGACAGTAAGGCCCTCAAGTTTTAAGGCCACT
>JAIRXN010000181.1 GCA_031268245.1 Treponema sp.
CTTAAAGCCGTCCCACGGGGAAGCGTGAGCTGCTACCGGGACATCGCCCTCAAGGCAGGAATCCCAAACGGCGCACGCCAGGTTGTCCGTGTTCTTCACTCCATGACCCGCAAATACGATCTCCCCTGGCACCGCATCATCAGGGCCGACCACCGGATTGCCTTCTGTGAAGGCGAAGACCGGGATCAACAGGCGGCGCTGCTCAGGACAGAAGGGATAAAAGTTTCAAAAACAGGAAAAGTGGAGACTGATTTTTATGACTGGAACCGTGCGGAAAAACCGGGCAGGCGTTGATTCGCAAGCGCATCCATACCCAGGAACTCGCCTTCGCAAGGAAGCTTCAGGGCGAGGAGTTCATTCGCGCCGCCTGGTTCTTCATTACTCCCCGATGATCTTCACCAGCACCCGCTTGCGGCGCTGACCGTCAAACTCTCCGTAGAAGATCTGTTCCCAGGGGCCGAAATGCAGTTTTCCTGCCGTTACCGCAGCCACCACTTCGCGCCCCATAATCTGCCGCTTCATGTGGGCATCGGCGTTAACTTCCCCGGTGTTATGCCGGTAGGAGGCTACAGGCTCATGGGGAGCCAGCTTTTCAAGCCATGCATCAAAGTCATGGTGCAGGCCGGATTCATCATCGTTAACAAAGACACTGGCGGTAATATGCATGGCGTTCACCAGGCACAGCCCCTCCTGTATCCCCGACTCCCTGAGCAGCGATTCAACTTCGCCGGTAATGTTGATAAATTCCCTTGGTTTCTTTGTGTTGAACCAGAGTTCTTTGGTAAAAGATTTCATCATTCTTTCTCCTCCTTATAATAATTCCGTATCAGGGACATAAAGTCCTCACCGTAACGTTCCAGCTTTACCTCGCCCACACCGGAAACTGCAAGAAACTGTTCCGGACTATGCGGACGCTTTCTGCACATATCCCGGAGAGCGGCATCGGAAAAGATGATATAGGCGGGCTTTCCCGTTTTCCGGGCCAGGCGGGAACGCAGTTCCTTGAGGCGGGTAAAGAGGGCTTCGTCAAAAACCGGGGAAAGCTCCTCCTGCTTTTGTATCTGCTTTTTCTCACGAGGCAGTATCATTGCAAGCCTCTTTTCCCCGCCGAGAACTTCCCAGGCTTTCTGCTCAAGGCAGAGAACCGGATACTCGTCCCCTTCGCTTATAAGATAAGCGTCCGCCAGCAGCCGGTCAATGATCAGCCGTATCCTGTGGGCATCGGTATCGGCCATGATCCCGTAGGTACTCAGTGTATTGAGGCCTGCGCCCCGGATCTTTTCCGTCTTTGCGCCGCGTAGTATATCTGTCACCATTGATTTCCCGAAACGCCGTCCCCGCTGCGAAAGACGAAACACGCAGGAAAGTATCTTCTGCGCAGCAACGGTTATGTCATGTTCGTCAAAACGGGTGTTACAGTTGGAACAGTTTCCGCAGTAGGCCGCCGCTTTCTCCCCAAAATAGGAGAGAAGCCGGGCACGGAGACAGTCGGAAGAGGTGGCATAAAAAGTCATCTGCTTCAACAGTTCCAGATTGTGATCGGTAAGGGCTTTATTCCGCGCTTCTTCTTCATCCCCGTGGGTAATAAGAAACGAGTTGATCCGGACATCCTGGGGGCTGTAAAGCAGAATGCAGTCGGCAGGCTCCCCGTCCCTCCCGGCCCTTCCCGCCTCCTGATAGTAACTTTCAATGTTTTTAGGCATGTTGTAGTGTATCACGAACGATACATTTGACTTGTCAATCCCCATCCCGAAAGCGTTGGTGGCAACCATCAGGGGTTTGCGGTCATGGATAAAATCATCCTGATTTTTATGCCGTTCCTCATCGGCAAGCCCGGCGTGGTATCTGGTAACTCCGTAGCCGCGGGTTTTCAGGCTGAGGTACACCCCCTCCACCGCCTTGCGTGTGGCGCAGTAAATGATGCCGCTCTTCCCCTTATGCCGCTCAAGACTATCTAAAAGGGACGCCTCCCTGTTTTGGGGCCTTTGGACTTCAAAGTAGAGATTCTCCCGGTTAAAACCGGTACTGATATTAACAGGATCTTTCAGACGGAGCAGGGCAAGTATATCTTCGCGGACCTTTGCGGTGGCAGTGGCGGTAAATGCGGCGGTAACCGGCCGCTTCGGGAGGCTCTTGATAAATCCGGCAATATCGAGGTAGCCCGGCCTGAAGTCATGGCCCCACTGAGAAACGCAATGGGCTTCATCAATCACCACCATGGATATGGGAAGCTGCCCGGCAAGCTGATTCATGTCATTGCGGCTTAAACGTTCCGGGGCAACGTAGAGAATGGCGTATTCACCCCGGCGGGCCCGGTTCACGGTGTCGGCATATTCGGCCTGGTTCAGCGCACTGTTGAGGCAGGCCGCATGAACACCGGAACTGCGCAGGGACTCAACCTGATCCTTCATCAGGGAAATAAGCGGGGAAATCACCAGGGCGAGACCTTCAAGTATAAGCGCGGGGATCTGGTAGCAGAGGGACTTTCCCGCCCCTGTAGGCATCACGGCAAACACATCCTTACCGGCAAGGATGGCGTCGATCACCTCCTCCTGCCCCGGACGGAAACCGGCATAGCCGAAGTAGGTATTGAGGATCGTGTAGGTATCTTCCCTGCGCTGTATAATATTACTCCCCCGTACCGTTTTTTTGCATCAATTTCCTGAAACCATCAATGGTCATAAGACCCTCCCTGGTAACAGGCTTTACCCATTTCCCGGAGTACAGATAACGCTGTATGATATATATTCTCACAAATTCATCGGCAAATATCATAAAAAAGACGGCCAGAAAGGGAAGATGCAGCGCCATTCCTGCAATGGCTGTGAGAGGAATCGTTACAAAATAAAGGGACATCAGTTCCACGGCGGTACCGAATACAGACTCTCCTGCGGAACGGAAAACATTGTTGGTAATAAAATTACAGGATCTCAGGGTTCCGGTAAGGGTGTATATAAGAAGCATCATCTTTGCATAAGAAACAGCCTCGGCCCCGAGCCCGAAAAGGGTAAACACCTGTTCCCGGAAGGGAAGCAGAATAAGGCACACGAAGAGGGTGAGAACGGGACACGCAAGAATAAACTGTTTTGCCTCCGTGTATGCGTCAAGGTGATTCCCGGCGCCCACCTTGGCCCCAACCATCACTGCGCTGGCGCCGGAGAAACCTACAAAGAACACAAAAATAAAGCTTTCCAGAACGCGGAATACCGCTATGGCCGCAATTCCCGCCTCCGCCTGCCTCCCGATGATTATATTAAGGATAAGCTGCCCCGCTCCGAAGAAGATCTCGTTGCAGACAATAAAGAAACTCTTGGTAAAAAATTGCTGAATAAAAGATACACCCCAGCGGAACTGATCCCGGATACGCAGAATAAAAGTTCCCCTGTCAAAGATACAGAATGCATAGAGCACAATGACATGAACAATGTTGGAACATACGGAGGCAATAGCGGCTCCCGGCACCCCAAGCTTCGGAAAACCGAGATTTCCCAGAATCAGCAGCCAGTTCAAAATAATATTGGTAAGCACTGATACTATTGATGCAAAGAGCGGAATGCGTACCTTTTCTATGGAACGCAGAAGAGAACCTATTGCGGCGGCAAAAACAGAAATGGGGTAATTAAACCCGATAATCCGCAGATATGTAACTCCAATACTGCTGATGCTTTCCTTGTCGGTATAGATCCCCATAATAAATTCCGGCGCAAAGACAGCCAGTGCGCCGAAACCAAAACTCACCGCCATCATGCAGCTCAGCATGATGCCGTAACTGCGGCAGATTCCCTTTTCGTCCTTTGCGCCCCAGTACTGGGCGATAAAAATGGTTCCTCCGTTACAGAAACCAAAGTAGCCTGCAAACATCAGATTCCCGAACTGGGCGCAGAGCCCCACCGCGGCTACCGCAAGTTCCCCCTGGGTACCGATCATTACCGTATCGACAATGCCGGTAGAATTTGCCAGCAGTGTCTGCAGGGCTATTGGGACACCTATGCCCAGCACATTCCGGTAAAATTGCCGTGTCCCGATAAGAGGTGTTTTCATTCAGGATAAAAGTGTATACCTGTTTAGTTTTTTTCCATCCGCAGAACGATATGGATTCCGGCGATTTTTCAGATACGATTGGTATGCGGCACTGCTTTCATAGTATGCGTCAAGGCCCTTAAACGAAGAAGACTCGTCGCAGCGGTACAGTTCCATCAAAACCGGGAAAAGAGGCGATGAAATTATCTCCCCGGTACGGAAGAGGGGCAGCCGGGGCAGGGCGGCAGGAAGCATGTGGTTCCTGACAAGATAGCACACACCGGTAACAAGGCTCCTGTCAAATTCCAGCCTTTCAAGGAAGCGCCGGGCGACCCATTCCCCAATTTCAGCGTGTCCGGAAAAACGCCGCCTTCCGGCCGATTGGGAAAGCGGCTTTCCAATGTCGTGAAAGAGCAGCCCCAGGCTCAGGAGGAGATCGAAGTCTCCTCCGTTTACCGGCTTCCGGTACCG
Organism: Treponema sp.; assembly: GCA_031268245.1. Taxonomy (GTDB): domain Bacteria; phylum Spirochaetota; class Spirochaetia; order Treponematales; family Breznakiellaceae; genus JAIRNJ01. Next base: position 4,492 of record JAIRXN010000181.1, read on the forward strand.
GAAGGTTTCCATGGTATGCGACCAGACATTCCCCTCGGGATGGAACTCCTTGGAATGGTCTACATCGTCTATGGCGGCAATCTCCGGCCACAATTCCGCCGCCAGGCCAGAGGTCTTCAGAAGCTGAAAGCCCAGATCGGGCCGGGGAGATACCAATAATCCCGTCAAAAGTATCCGCTGCTCTTCGAGTGAAGGGAGAGGGCCTTCGGATTCTTCAGAGAATATCTGCATGAAACTTCGTTTCATCTTCGATTCGGTTTTTACGCCCGGCGGCGTCTCCACACCGGAAATCTTCTCAAAAATCCGGTAAGGGTCATTATAACGGGCGCAAATCAGCGCCGCATCCATAAGAAGACGGAACCTTCCCAGTCCCGGAGCGGCCCCGGCGCAATCCGCCTGCACGGGAAGTCCTTCTTTTTTCAGGCTGAGGAGAAAAGGATACACCCCCTCAGGATCATGGAAGCGGCCTGTATGCAGATCCTGGTAAAACGAAAGCAGTTTGAAACTTCTATATAAGTGAGACTGTTCCAATTTCGCGTTATCGCCGTCGTTGCAGCGGAAATACCAGGTAAGACCCTGCGCCTCAAACGCAAGATCGGCAAGACTCACGCCGGGAAAACGAATTTCCGCGCCATCGAAAATATCGCCGAGGATCCTTACAAGATCGGCTACCCCTGCATCGGTTTGCAGAAAAACATAAGGCAGGCTTTCCCGGCCAAGATAGCTGTCTATGGCGCTAAAGGCACAGGTATAAAGAGAAAAACCTGCGTCCGTAATGGAAACAAGCCCCGAATCAATTGAAACCATCTATGTTTATGCACCCGTCTTCTTACCGGGCTTTTTCCCGCCTTTTTTGGCCCTTGACGCCGCCTTGGCCTTTCCGCCGTGCAAAGCCTCCATCAAGCCGTCAAGCCTGTAGGCCGACACTTTCTCCGCCTTCCTGAATTCGGCGGCCACCTTCCCGGCAAGCTCCCTGCCTGCCGCATCAGTTTCAATGCTGTAAAAGAGGGAGCCGAAAAAAAGGGCGTCTTCAAAGCCTTCCTTGTTAAACCAGGTAACCTCATCAAAACGGTTCACCCCCAGAATACGGCGGAAGTCATCGGAGGTATAGTTTTCCAGAATGATTGCAGCGGCCAGATTCCCGGCCTCCACGGTACTCCCAAGGCCCTTATACGAAGCGGTATCATCCGGAACTGTTCTTGCCAGAACCGCCTGCATAATGTCTACCGCCTTCCGGGCATCACTTTCACTTGAACCGGAACCATGGAGAATTTCCCGTAGTTTCCGCGCAAAACCCCAATGCCCAAAGGCCAGGGCCGCAGCATCCTTGCCCCGTGCGCCTTTCCCGATAACCGGCCGCAGCAGAGATACTGCGCCGTATACCATGACAGCCATTACGGACTGCGGAGAATAACTTTCGGACAGAACAGTAATAATACGCTTTACGGTTTCTCCGAATATTTCAACAATATCACTGTCATCAATTTCTGAATACTCAAGAAGCTTCCCTTCATCGTCAACAGGGCTCCAGGGCTCATACTTTCCCTCCGCACCGGCAATATAGAATTTTGCCGTTTTGACAAAGGCCAGGACAGGCTCCTTAAAGGCTTCGATAAGCCTTGCGCTTTCCGCGTCCGCAAGTTTCTGTGCAGAATCAGTGCTTTTCAAACCGGCAACAGATTCGACTAATTCAGGTTTCAGAATCTCTGCGAAACGATAGTAAAGTTCACCCAGATAAATATCCATTATGGCGGCTTCAAGATCCGGCACACCCCGCCCCTTAAGATCGTGGTTAAGCCGGGCCCAGCGGCCCCCTGCGTCATCTTCAACGTCATGAATGTCAAGATAAACCTGCGCCTCATAACCTTTCAGAGCCGCAAAAAAACCCCGTTCACTCAGATCCTTGCTGCTCCTGATGTACCACAGATTGGAACGCTGTTCCCGGAGCAGGGTAAAGTATTGGGCCTCACCGTGTATCGAAAGGGCTTCGCTCAGAGTATCCTGCCTGTTAGAACCGTCGGTCTGGGGAATGGCGGGGGAACTCTGCCTGATCCAGCCCGAAGCCTCGTAGAAAGAATTATTGTAGAAGATCAGAGCCTTATCGTCCCAGAGCCGGTTGGTGTAGGCAAAGACATTTTCGTTCACCGAACCGCCTTCGCTGTAGAGATCATAGATACGGAAATCCGAACTCCCGGAAAAAAGCGCCCTCCGTTTCATCAACGGGAAGATCTTCTGCTCATGCTGCTCCACCAGCCACCGATCGCACTGCTCGTCCCTGTATGAACGGCGGTATTCCATGCCGTACTTCTCTTCAAAGCCTTCAATCTGACCATGGCCGAACATAGGCAGCCCCGGCATGGTTACAAGGAGGGTACAGATCCCCAGATACTTGTCCCCCTTGCCGAACTGGGCCACCGCGGTGTCCTCATCGGGATTGTTCATAAAGTTTACAAAACGCTTGAGAATTTCAGGATCAAATTCCAGGGTATTCTTGATTGTGGCCCGGTACTTGGCGTTCTCCTCCATCTTGAGCATGTTCATAAAGGCTGAATTATACACCCGGTGCATACCCAGGGTACGGACAAAGTAACCCTCCATCATCCAAAACGCTTCGGCGAGAAGCAGCGTATTGGGCGCCTCCGCCGCGCAGCGGTCAACCACTTCCCTCCAGAACTCATTGGGAATCCGCCGGTTAAACTCCTCGTTGGTCAAGGCATGCTCCGCCCGGCTTGCAATATCACCGCCCCGGCCAGGTTCAGGATACCAGAGCCGCTGAATATGCCGCTTTGCCAGAGTCATGGCCGCATCAAAACGCACAATGGGGAACTGCTTGCAGACCCCCACGATGGTGGCAATCACCGCTTCACGGGCTTCCGGATTCAGAAAATCTATCTGGGCAGTATCGTTCCAGGGCATGGAAGTACCATCATTGCCGTGGTAGATGTAACGCACTTCTCCCGTATGGTTATCGGTACGCTTGAATACCACCGCCGCATCGCTGCGGGTAAAGTAATGCTCTTCAATCTGTACGGTAATATCATCCCTGCCGGAAAGATTCCCGCAATTATAATTGTAGGTTGGGAAAGGCGGATAGGGAAGCTGCAAAAAACGGCCGGGATGTTCAATGACCCAGCGGCTGTCTATTCCCGTGTGGTTGGGCACCATATCGGAACCCAGCCTAATCCCCCTGCGGATACAGCGTTCCCGCAGGTTTGTCAAAGCGCCCCAGCCCCCCAGCTCGTCCGCTATATCGTAATCGTAGAGACTGTATGCGGAGGCCGCGGCCTCGGGATTCCCCGTCCACTGCTTAATCGTCCGGCTGGCATTGCTCCGCTCCCAGAGCCCGATAAGCCAAAGCCCCGTAAAACCCCGGCGCGAAAGTTCATCCAATTCTTCATCGGGTATCTGATCCAGCCGGAGAATCTCCCGTTTGTACTTTTGGGAAAGCTGATAGAGCCAGACCAGGGTACTCTTGGCCATAAGCACTGTCTGAGGCATCCAGTCCTGATCGGGACTGAAACGCTCATACTCATCAAGACCCGAATAATCATAAGCCTCCATGGGCCCCGGCCCAAAGAACGAAGGCTTGTTTTCTTCCTTGATGACATCCAGCCCCATGAAAAGCCGTACCATAAACTTGCCGAGAAGCAGGCCCCAGTTCTTGCGCATATACTCAAGCTGCCCTGCCAGGGAATCGGGAGAAGCCAGGGCGGGAGCGCGCAGAAGATCCCAAAGATTGAGACCGTTTGGGCCGAAGGGCGGCAGATCCTTGAAATGGGCTTTCAATTCCTCGATGGCTGCAGGGTATATGGTTTTTTCGGCCAGATCCCCATCATTAAAGAGGAAAAGGAAGGGCTTAAAGGCAGGATTCAGGTTTGCCAGATTGAGCATCATGATCTCTTCCAGGGAAAGAGCCCTGCAGCTTTCTTTCCCCTCGCTCCCGGAAAGGTAAGTTTCAATACTGATTTTCTTCCTATACACCGCCTGGGGAGGAAACAGTGCGGAAAAAGTCCGCAAAAGACCATCTGTACGCCGGTCTCCCAGCTTCCCTTCAAGCCGTTCCAGAGCCGTCTTAAAGGCATTGGGCTGCACCTGTTCACGATAAAGGGCGATTATGTAATGGAGAATCTCATCGATAAGCCCCATGGCAAAGAGTTCCCCGGCCTTGATATACGTATCTTTGGACGCCCCTTGAGCGGCAAGCTTGCTGTTAAATTTGGCGGTCAGTTCCCGCACCTGCTTCATGCCGGCCAGTACCACATTACCCCGGAGGGAAAAAAGAGCCTCATCAAGCCCATGTTCCTCCCGTACTTCCCGGCGGATGTGGAATTCCATTACGGCCCGCCGTCCGGCAATGCTGAAATTCTCTGTTTGGCACAGCTTAACTCCATTCTTTCCGGCATGTTCATACCCTGTAAGACGAATTTTCAGCTTTTTCATGCGTCTACCTCCTGGGCGGTTTATCTCTAGTATAATGCAGAGGATACAAATTTCATACGGCTATTTTGAAGAAGAATATTAACCACAGACGACACGGACAAAAGAGAGAATTTCAGCCAAAAGTCCGTGTCTGTGTGGTCAGTGAGGTCCGTGGTTTTTCCTCCTTACTTCGACTTTTTTGATTTTGGGATTCTATGGGCTTCATAAATCTCTTGGGTGGGTTTTTGCTCAGGGAATATCCAGCACCTGCTTAATGGCGGCAAACACTTTATCCAGTGCCTGTTTGGGCAGCATCCCCACCAGATTGGTCAGATTGGTTTTGTCGAGGGTGGCAATCTGTGAAAAATTGACAACAGAAGTCTTTTCAAGTCCTGATACCGCTTTTTCCAGCAGTACATTACCCGGCAGAGACGCCAGATCCGTATTGGACGTGATCATGGCGCAAATAACGGTGTTAATGGAGCTGCGGTTAAAACTATCGGACTGGATAACAAACACCGGCCTCCTTTTTGCCGGGGCCGAACCAGAAGGCGGAGGAAGGTTGGCCCACCAGATTTCACCCCGGATCATGCTACCAGTCTTCCCGGGCGAACAACTGGTACGCGGCTTGTTGTAGGCCGCTGTCGGATTCGCGGGAACGTCCGGCGTAATACTGATTAAGCCGCCAGGTAACATCATCATCCTGGGCCGGCTTTTCCGATTCCGGCGTAAAAGTGATCGTCGTCCGCCCTGCCGGAAATTCGGGGGGGATGTCCAGGTGCAGATCAAGCCGGTGGCTGGCAGGAATTTCAACAGTTT
>JAIRXN010000221.1 GCA_031268245.1 Treponema sp.
AAAAACGGTTTTTTAAATTTTCTGGTAATCGGTATCGTTATTACATTTGTTCTCAACATCGTAATGGGGAGTTTCTCGGCAAACCAGAGGGTGGAGATTGGATACGGTCAGTTTCTCAGTCTGGTGGAAGCCGGTGTGGTGAAACATGTACGAATCGAAAACGATCAGATCGCTCTCACGCTGAAAGAGGATGCGTCCGCGGGCCGTGTTCAGGGGATTCTCGGCGCGGACGATTCTGCAGGGGGAATGCGGATTCCGGAAAACGGCAAGGCGGGAAACCGGGTTTTTTATACCGGAAGGCTCGACGACCCGGCACTTGTCGAAAGACTGAGCAGTAAAAATGTGGTCTTCTATAGACCCATCATCCGCAGTAATCCTATCATGGAATTTATTTCAAGCTGGATATTCCCGCTCCTTATCTTTTATGTAGTTTACTTTTTTATTATGCGCAAGTTTTCATCTCAAATGGGCGGCGGGATGGGCGGTATACTCAATGCGGGTAAGAGCAAGGCCAAATACTACGATATGGAAAAAAACACTCATGTCAGTTTTGATGATGTGGCGGGCCAGGACGAAGCCAAGGAAAGCCTCAGGGAGATGGTGGATTACCTCCACCGTCCGGAAAAGTACCAGGAAATCGGCGCCAAGCAGCCCAAAGGAGCGCTGCTCGTGGGGCCTCCGGGAACGGGAAAGACTTTGCTCGCCAAGGCGGTGGCCGGGGAGGCAAGGGCGCCATTCCTGTCACTTTCGGGATCCGAATTTGTGGAAATGTTTGTCGGTGTCGGCGCGAGCCGGGTGCGGGATCTCTTTGCCCAGGCCGCAAAACATGCTCCCTGCATCATCTTTATTGACGAGATCGACGCTATCGGTAAGAGCCGGGACAACCAGATAGGCGGTAACGACGAACGGGAACAGACTCTGAACCAGCTCCTCGCGGAGATGGACGGTTTCGATTCTTCCAAAGGCATACTGATTCTGGCGGCCACCAACAGGCCGGAAATTCTTGACAAGGCGCTGCTCCGTCCCGGCCGTTTCGATCGCCGTATCATCGTGGAGAAGCCCGACCTTCCCGGACGGGAGGCGATTCTTCTTGTTCACGCAAAAAAAGTACGCCTTGAGAAAACGGTGAATTTTCGTGAAATCGCGCTGGCAACAAGCGGGGCCGCCGGAGCGGATCTTGCCAACATGATCAATGAGGCGGCCCTTCGTGCGGTGCGTCTCGGGCGGAATGAAGTGACGCAGGAAGATCTGATGGAAGCGGTAGAAACGGTGATAGCGGGGAAGGAGAAGAAAGACCGCATTCTCAACAGAAAGGAAAAAAGGATGGTGGCCTTCCACGAAGTGGGGCACGCCCTTGCATCTGCCCTGCAGAAAAACTCCCAGCCGGTACACAAGATAACCATAGTTCCCCGCACGATGGGTTCCCTGGGTTATACGATGAACCTTCCCGAGGAGGAACACTACCTCCTTACCAAATCGGATCTGCTTACGCAGATCACGTGCCTGTTGGCAGGCCGGGCCGCGGAGGAAATCGAATTCGGGGAGATGAGTACCGGAGCCGCCAACGACATTGAAAGGGCGACACGTCTGGCACGGAACATGGTTACCCAGTACGGCATGAGCGAGCGCTTTGGCCTTATGAGCCTTGAAAGCCTGCAGAATCAGTACCTGGACGGCCGCAGTGTATTTACCGCTTCCGAGGCCTCGGGCGGGGATGTTGACCGGGAAGTAGCCGGCATCCTGGAAAACTGCCACACGGAAGCGCTGCGCCTTCTGAGCGAAAACCGGGACAAGCTTTCCGGTATTGCCGCCTGCCTTATCGAACGCGAAACCATAAACGGTACAGAGTTCATGGAATTCCTTGAAGAGCAAAAAAGCGCATAAGGAACTGCGCAGTTCCTAAACCTACGGCCTGTAACGGATGCCGTCCACGGCGTCTGTTACCGGAAAACCGCACCCCTTCATGTACCACTCGACAAAAGGCCAAGAAAGAAGTATGCATTAATGAAATAATTAGTGTCTGGAGGCATTCATGGGTGTTCAGGAACTGACTGAAATTTCCCGTTACTACGGGGCAAATCCTGAGTATGTAATTGCGGGGGGCGGCAATACATCTTTCAAGGATGAATCTACTCTCTATATAAAGGGTTCGGGCGCCAGTCTTGCACACATGGAACCGGCGCAATTTGTACGGATGGACAGGAGCAAACTGGGGGCTGTCTGGGAGAAGAATTATCCCGCCGATCCGGAAAAACGGGAAGCCGCTGTGCTGAGCGACATGATGGCTGCCCGCTGTCCCGGTGAAGAGCAGAAGCGGCCCAGTGTAGAAACTCTGCTCCACGATCTCCTTCCCTTTGCCTATGTGGTTCATACTCACCCCAGTCTGGTGAACGGTCTCACCTGTTCACAGGAGGGAGAGAAGGCCGCCGCCCGTCTCTTTCCGGACAGTATCTGGATTCCGTCGATAAATCCCGGCTACATTCTCTCCCGGGCGGTCAGGGATGCGGCCCATGCCTATAAAGAAAAAAATGCCGAAGAGGCGGCCGTCATCTTCCTGCAGAATCACGGAGTTTTTGCGGGCGCCGATACTGTTGAGGAAATCAAGGGTCTCTATAGGGGGATCATGGGTACCCTTGAGGAGGCAACCGTGCGGAAACCGGATTTTTCGGGAGGCCGGGGCCCTGAGGAAGCCGGCAGGAACCTTGGCGATACCCTCTGCCGTCTTGCCGGAAAAAGCGGCGGCAGGCAGAATGTTCAATTTCTATACAACAGGGAAATTGCGGGGCTCATAGAGAGCGAAGAAAGCTTCAAACCCGTTTCCGGGCCCTTCAGTCCGGATCACATCGTCTATGCGGGAAGCGATCCCCTCTTCCTTCCTGATGCCGCCTCTGCCGAAGAAGCCTGGAAGCGCCGCGTTGAAAAAACCGGGCGTATTCCGAAAATCGTTGCCTGCCGGAAAGCCGGGGTTTTTGCCCTGGGTAATTCGGAGAAGGCCGCCGCTGCCGCCGCCGAACTGTTCCTTGATGCGGTCAAAGTTTCCGTATACACGGAAAGTTTTGGCGGCCCCCACTTCATGAGAGAGGATCAGATTGATTTTATCAATAACTGGGAAGTTGAACGCTACCGTTCCAAAGTTTCAGGGTGATGCGGAACAAGTTCAGTAGTTTCATGTAAGCGTTTTCAGATATTCCCCAAGCCGGAAGACCGTGCTATACTCATCCATATTGGAGGAAACTATGGCTGAAGAAAAAAAGAACCCCGGGGATGCGGAAAAAATTACCAGAGCTTATCTGGATTCTCTTTTGGTGGAGATGCGGCACATTGATTCGGTGGATCCTTCCGCCAAACTGGAACTTTACGGGCATAGTTTCGATACGCCTGTAATGCTGGCGGCCCTTTCCCACCTCAACAAGACTCACCCTGAAGGTCTCGTGGAGGCGGCCAGGGGCATTAAGGCGGCCAATGCGGTCATGTGGTGCGGCATGGGAAGCGAAGAAGAGCTTGAAGCGATCTGCAATACCGGCGCCAGGACCATCAAGATAATAAAGCCCTACAAAGACAATAAGGACATTTTCAAAAAGATTGAACATGCCGAAAAAACCGGCTGTATCGCCATGGGCATGGACGTGGATCACCAGTTCGGCGGTATGGGAAGCTGGTACCGCTGCGCCGGGCGTGACATGGCTCCCAAAACCCTGGAGGAGATCAAAAGCTTTGTAAAGGCTACCACACTTCCCTTCATCATCAAGGGAGTTATCAGTGAAGTTGACGCCCGCAAGTGCCTTGACGCCGGCATTCGGGGTATCGTGGTCTCCCACCACCACGGCATGGCGCCCTATCCGGTGCCTCCCCTGCAGGCGCTCCCGCGGATCGTCAAGGTGATCGGCGGCAGCATGCCGATCTTTGTGGACTGCTCGATTGATACAGGCATGGATGCCTTCAAGGCCATCGCGCTGGGCGCTGCCGCCGTTTCCGTCGGCCGGGCCATCATGCCGTCCCTCAAGGAGGAAGGGGCCGCGGGAGTTACCGCATACATCAATCAGATGACAGACACGCTGCGCTGGGCAATGGCGGTAACCTGCTCAAAAGACTTGAAGAGCATAGACCCTTCGGTGATTTGGCATGCGCAGGGTTCCAAAGGCGGCGTTCAATAGAGTTGTTCAATA
>JAIRXN010000042.1 GCA_031268245.1 Treponema sp.
TTTAGTACCCGTTCCAGATCCGCGAGAACACTATCCACATAGACCGACATGGTATAGTAAAGCCGGCCGCCGTTAAGGCAGGAGAGGCAGCGCCGGGTATTGGTTTCCCAGAATGTCACCCGGTCACCGGGTCTGCCGTCCCTGTAGCGGTACACGATCTCCAGCACCGGCTTTGTTTTCGGTTTCTCCTGTTCGGGAGACAATTCGTCATACATGGACAGGAGCAGGGTCTGGTAATATTTGCGGAAATTGCTTTCGTTCACTTCGATGTCCCCGGCCATGACCTTGAGATCATCCCCTTCGCCGGAAAGCCTGAAAGTAACGGTTTTCTCCCTGCTTATCACATCCACTTCCGCCACATGATCAATAAAGGGAAGCACCATGATCCTGTCCATGATGTCAAACCATGTCGTCGTGAGCCAGGTGATCGAAGAGGCCGGCATTTCAAAAACGAGGTTAAGCCCTTCCCGCTGAATGTACACGTTCCCTTCACTTGAGGGGGCGGAAACCCGGAGGGAAAAATTCCCCTCACCCTCAATGCCTGTTACCGCTGCGGTTGAATAGGGCTTGTCAAGGCCCCAGTTTGCAAGATCGCCTGGGTTTTCGATGCGGCCCGCGATCCGGGCGGCGCTGAGACCAAAGAGGCCCGCAAGGGCATTGGAGGTCTTGTCTATATTGAGATTTACCTCCATGGGTTTCAGCATCCTCAGGGTATTGGGGAGAAGTCCCGTCCTTGCCGCGGAACGATCCACTTCAAAGCGGCGGACGCTGATATCTTCACCCTGACGGACACTGCCCCCCAGGACTACCTCGGCAAAAAGATTTTCCTGATACTCATTCTGCACCGCCGCGGGGCTTACTGTCTTGTCCAGGAAATCCAGGGGGCTTTTGTCAAAGAGATCCATGTCGGCGCCGTAAGCCAGATAGACTGCCGGGTCGCCCTGCTTCATCACATAGCAGTTGATTCGATCCGGTGCGGAATTCCCCACGAGAATGGTAACTTCTTCCCCCCGTACAGGGCGGATATGGGCCGCGGCCCTCGGCGTATCAAGGCCGAAGGCGGCGAGGCTTTCCGGCGTTTCGGCAGCGATGCCCCGCTCTTCAATACGGCTTGAAGCATTCAGCACCCGGTTGAGAAGATACGTATCCGCAGAAAACTCTTCCCAGCCTGAAAGCGCCGGTTTCGGTGTAGAATCCCCTCCGAGCACTATAGGCCCCTGCACGTCCGCGAGAACCGTATAGCCCCCGCCGGAATTTTCCACGCGCACGGAAACCAGGGGGCCGCCCCCTTCCCCATCGTTTTCAAAGTCGAGGATGTATGTTCTTTCCACGGCCGGAAGGAGGGCGGTAGTATCCGGCGCCGGGGCTTTGTTCAGAATGAAGAGGGTCAGTATCAAGGCCCCCAGCGCCAGGATCATGATCGCAATAAAGATTAGTTTTTTAATCATCAGGAACCTCTTACTTATGCCGCCGCCTGAGCCAGACTACTATCCCTGCGATGAGTACACCCAGAGGCAGCAACACTACAAAGATAGCTCCCAGAAGGAGACTCCGTCCGGTGCTTATTCCCAGTTGATCCATACCGAGACTCTTGTCCATGATATAGATACTGTCCGTCTTCCCGGCCAGGGTTCCAAGGATATCAAGGAAGTAGCCTGAATTGGCGAGGTTGGGACTTCCCAGAATACCCCGGTTCAATGCCAGAGAGGAACCGGCAGCCAGCAGATGGTTGTTCACCAGGTCGCCCGATGCGTTGTTCCTCGTCTGGGTCGAAAGGATCAGGGCCGGAACATTGCCTTCAAGGGCGTTAAGATTCGGCTCCCAGTCAATTCCCGCATCGGAAGGCCGTATACCGGCGCCGGCCGAATAACGGAGCAGAATTTTTACCCGCCGGTAACGGGCGGCGTCAAAGAGGGCTTTCAATGGCCGTGACTGGGGAACAATCGGGAAAATGCCCTGAGCCGCCTGGTTCTTGGAGTATTCTTCTTCGGCGTATTCCAGCAAGCCCATAAAGGGGGAATTATTTATAACCAGGTTTTGGTTTGATTCAAAGACGACGCCGCTCTCCACCTCAATGCCCCATTCGGCAAGGAAGGCTGCAAGATTCGGCAGCGGAGGCTGCTCCGCCGAAGCCAGATAGAAGAAGATACGGTTATTCCCTTCCTCAAGGAAGGCGTCCAGTTTCCTGAGATCCTCCACGGCAATATCCCTGGAGGGAGCGGAGAGGATCAATGCCTGGGCCTGGGGCAGGATGGCTTCTGTCATGAGGTTCTGGGTCAGCACTTCCCAGTTGTTGAGCGCCAAAAGATCGGTAAAGGCGCTTATATCATCCTCCCCGTAGCCGCTCAACACCGATACGGTATTTACCGTGCCGGAACTTACCGCGAGTATTGCGCTGGTCATGGCCTGTTCAGCCTTGGAAGAGACGATATAGCTCTGGAAGTATTGGGTACGGACATTGAAAAGATCCGTATATTTCAATACCCGGCTTTTCGTTTGGCCGGCAACAAGTATGTCGTTAAGTTCCAGATCCTGTCCGGGATAACGGGATGCAAAATCCGGATTCCGCAGCAGATCCACATAGGAAAGCCGTACCCGGCCGGAAAGCTGGGCATACCTCCGGATAACCTCGTTTGCCTGTACATAGTAGTCGGCAGGAGCATTGGCGGTGAAACGGTCTTCGGCATTGAGCACATAGATATCCACATCGGCATTCAACTCCGAAATGTATCTCTTTGTGTCATCGCTGATCTGGAAGATCTGATTCTCCGTAAGATCGATATTGAGGGGGAACTTCTTGAAGAGGGCTGTAACCACTACGTTGAGAAGTACAATAAACACTATCACTACCACCGTAATGACGGCGGCTACTGCGCCGAAACGAAGCTTCCGGCTCTTTAAAGGATTCTGTATCATTCCTGCCTCCTATGACCAGCGCCGTTTTTCCAGCACCCGGGCGGTCAAAAAGAGAAAGATCCCGCAGACACTGATGAAGTAAAAAAGGCTGCCGAGAGCCATTATTCCGGAACTGATCGGCTCATAACGGCTGATAAAGGACAGGGCCCGTACAGCCGCCGATATTCTCTGGTTGCCGATAATCTGGGGAAGCACATCCAGCACAAATACCCCCATCATGGCGGTGAACCCGCCGATGGCGGCGATTGCCTGGTTTTCCGTCAGGGAAGAGATGAACTGCCCGATAGAAAGGAACGAAAAACCCAGAAGCAGCAACGCGATGTAGTTACCCCAGATCATCGCCCAGCTCATGCGGGCCATAAAGCTCAAGGTTACCGCATAGACCAGGGTGATGCTGATCCCCATGGTGAAAATGATAGCCGCGGCGAGGAATTTGCCCGTCACAATAGCGGCAAGGCTTATGGGAGCGGTGAGCAGAGCCTGATCGGTTTTGTGCCTCTTGTCTTCGGTCATAAGCCTCATGGTTAAAAGGGGTGTCAGAATGGTAACAATGGTAAGAAGCCCCGAAAACACCGGGCTGAGGGATGAGCGGTTACTCATCAGGGAACCGGTAAAAAAGAAAAAACCGGAAAAAAACCACACCACGGCCAGATATACATAGCCGATGGGGGACGCAAAGTAGGCGGAAAGTTCCCGCTTTATAATGGCCTGCATTATTTAACCTCCTCCCCGGCTCCGCCCTCTGCGGCAGGGCCTTTTGCGGGCTTTTCATTCCCGGCAAGGGCGCTGATTGCGGCGCTGTCCCCGGCGGTAAGCCTTAAAAACACGTCCTCAAGGGTCATTCCGGTTTTCCCGAGGGAAAGCAGAGGCCAATTCTTCCCCGAGAGCAGGGCAAAGATCTCCCGGCGGGGATCGGCCTCCCCGGTTTCGATACTGTACTCCCAGGCGCCGCTCTCCGCTTCGCGCAGAACTTCCACGGAAACGATACCGGAGAGGCGCTGCAGAAGGGGCAGCAGTTTTTCCCGCGGGGCCTCCGCACAGAGGACAAGCCTGTTGTCTCTGCTGGTCTTGGCCGCAAGTTCTCCGGGACTGCCGTCGGCAATAAGCAAACCGTCATTGATGATGATGATCCGCTCGCAGGCCGCCTGGATCTCCTGTAATATATGGGAAGAAAAGATCACGGCGCAGTGTTCCCCCAGCTTCCGGATAAGTTCCCTCACTTCCAGGATCTGTTTGGGGTCAAGGCCCACCGTGGGATCATCCAGGATGAGAAGGCTGGGATTCCCCAGCATGGCCTGGGCCACTCCTACCCGCTGCTGATAGCCCTTGGAGAGGTTCTTGATGATTCTGTTTCTTACATGGCCGATGCCGACCGAATCGCAGAGATCCGCGATGTGTTCCTTCTTGTTCAGTTTGATTTTTTTAAGATCATACATGAAGGAGAGGTAAGACTGCACCGTCATGTCCGGGTAGAGGGGAGGCCGTTCGGGAAGATAGCCGATCTGCCTTTTACAGCCTATAGGGTCTTCAAGAATCTCCCTGCCGTTCACCGTAACCGTTCCCTCATTGGAGGAGGTGTATCCGGCGATAATGTTCATGGTAGTTGATTTCCCTGCGCCATTGGGCCCCAGAAAACCAAGGATCTCATGATCCCCCACGGAAAAGCTGATATTGTTCAGAACTTTCCGCGCCCCATAGATTTTGGTTACATTCTGTACGTTTAACATATCAGCATAATAACAAAATTCTTAAGAGATTACAATATTAAAATAGCGCCGGTCTAATTGAACAGTTCCCGCAGAGCGGCGCGGTTGCCTATGCTATGGGGATCCGCAATGCCTTGATACATCTCTTCGATACGGACGCGGTAGAAGTCCCGTACCTTGTGACGCACCAGTTTCATGGTAGAGTTCACGAGGCCGTTACTCTCGTCAAAGACGTCCGGGATGATGGCGAAGGAAGCGGGCCGCCATTGGGGAGGGATGACCTTGTAGCCGTTCAGGCGCCGGAAGGCAATGAGATCTTCCCGGACAAGATCGATGATCCGGTCAAGGCTATCATCCGAAAATACCGTTCCGCCGCCGCCTGAGATAATGCCGGCCTTTTCCGCCGCGGCCCTGAGTTCCGCACTATTCAGCGTGACAAGAGCCCCGGTAAATTTGCGTTGTTCATTATAGACCATGATCTGATTGACAAAACGGGATGTGTTGATCACTGCCTCTTCGATGGCTTCCGGACTGTACTTTTCTCCGTCCGCGGAGATGAGCAGAGCCTTCTCCCGGCCGGTTACCACAAGGAAACCGTCCTTATCCTTGTAGCCCAGATCCCCCGACCAGAGACAGCCGTCCCGCAGAGTTTCCGCGGTTGCCTCAGGATTCTTGAAGTAACCCTTCATCACAGAGCCGCCCCGGGTTACAATCTCCCCAACTTCCCCGGCGGAACATTCCTTCCCGTCCTTCATGATCCGCACTTCCAAATCGGGAATGATATTCCCCGAAGTTCCGAACTTGTGCCGTTCAGCCGAATTGGCGCAGATGATGGGAGCGTTTTCCGTAAGGCCGTAGCCCTGGTACACCGGCGCCCCGATTGCATTGAAAAATTCCTGCTGCCGGATCTCCAGCAAAGCGCCGCCGCCGATACAGAACTTGATATCCTTGCCGAAGAAAGCGCGGAGCCTGGGGAAAATAAGAACACCGGCAAGAGTCCTGGGTATAAACGTGCTGAAGCGCCGCCAGGGCCCCGGTTTATCAAAACCGTTTCCCGCATATTTTATACCGGCCCTGAGTCCTGAGTTGAAGAGAAAATAGATAAGTTTCCCCTTGGCCTGAACGCCCTGGATCATCTTCTTCATGAATTTGTCCGTAAGGGCCGGAACGGTAAGCAGAAAATCGGGATTAACTTCCTGCAGATTGGACGGCAGATTCCGGAGCGCGGACAAGGGGCCTCCTTCAGAATCCGGAAAGTACATGGCAAGCCCCCGGTAGAGGGATACGTAGAGCCCTACCGTATGGGCAAAAGAATGATCCAGAGGCAGCATGATGAGTGACTTCCAGCCATGAGACACATAAACCGTCTCCGCCGAATTAAAGGTATTGTGCAGATAATTCCGGTGGCTCAGCATGATCCCCTTGGGCTTACCGGTAGTCCCGCTGGTATAGGAGATCGTCACCGTATCATCGGGAGAGATCGCATCTTCAATTTCATCAAGACTGATTCGCAGTTCCGGCCCTTCCCCTCCGGCGGCATCGAGAAGATGCTTCCCCTGGCCAATCAGTTCGCCATAGTAGAAGAGATTTTTCCCTTCATGTAAGGAAAATTTCCTGGCAAGCTCTTCGGTATGGGTATTCCTGGGCGAGATACAGACAAGGATGAGGGAACTTGACGCGCCCAATGCCTCCGCTCCCCTCTGGAAGTAATTCTCCGAAACCAGAAGAGCCCTGGATTCGGAATGTTCCAGCCGGAAAACCAGTTCTTCCCTGGAAAGCTTGGGGGAAAGAGGCGCCGAAACGCAGCCTGCTTTGAGAAGGCCGAATTCGGAGATAACCCAGGAAGGCCGGCCCTCCGCCAGAATGGAGACGGCGTCTCCCTTTTTATAGTTCATCCGCAAAAGGGAAAGGGCAAAAGCGGAAGACAGCCTGTCCGCTTCCTTGAAACTTATGGTCTGCCAGCCATCCCCTGTTTTCCCTCCCAGATAGGGAGCATTACCGTATTTTTTTGCCCCGCTATGGAGTAATTCAATGATTGTCTTTATTTCCGCCACCTTTTCTCCTCCGTGTTTATGATAGACTTAAATTGTAGCATAAAACTCATGTTTTGCAAGTAAAATGACGAAAAATGTAATTTTGTAATTTTGGAACCGGCTCCGGCCGGCGATTTTACTTTTGCCGCGGATAGTACGGTGATGGAATTTTCCGGGTAGCACTTGCCGGATGAAACCACACCATGCTATACTGACCGCTTCTTTTACGAACAAGGAGTTTTATATGAAAGCACTTTCCCGTTTGAAGGAACGCATCTTCGCGCCCCTTTTTCATTCCTCATTTTTAATTGCTAATT
>JAIRXN010000146.1 GCA_031268245.1 Treponema sp.
TGTAAGCGTTACATAAGTTTACGAGGTTCGTTCTGTAAGGAAATTATTTAACTGTGGGGTCTACTACCACATTTTTGTTGGTGTTACCAATTCTAACCGCCCTGAAGCTCCCCCGTGAGTCGGCGAACGGGTTCTTGGGTATTAGACCCCACTGCGAATAAAGGGCAGCCTCCTGCCCGATTGAAACTAAAATATTTCCACAAACCGTGATTTCCAAAAAGACCTTAAGCTTTGGGAACGGCTCCCTTATATCGGCAATTCCAGCCTCTGCCAGAGGTCATTGGCCAAAACCCGGCAGGCGCCGTTTGCGGTGCTGTATTCTCCCCCGGCGCCGGTACATATAAGCAATTGTCTGGCAGCCTGCCACATTTTATATTCCTGTACACTGCTTTTGATCCTTTCAAGAAAATAGGGGCCGTTTTTCATCAAACCGCCGCAGAGCACGATACGATCCGGATCCAGAACATTGCCGGCCATGGAAAGTCCTATGCCTATGTATTCGGCGGCTTTGTTGATTATCTCCAGGGCCAGGGAATCACCCGAATTTGCGGCCTCAAACACCAACTTTGCATCGATGAGGGCGCTGTCTTCCCCGCAAAGCTCCCTGATTTTCGATGATTTTCCGTTCCGGATTGCCTCCTGCGCCTGCCGGGCAATAGCCTCGCCCGAAGCCACCGCCTCCAGGCAGCCCTTTTTTCCGCACCGGCACAGGGGACCGTTCCTTTCAACAACGATGTGTCCGATTTCTCCACAGGTTCCGCTGGCCCCGGCATAAAGATCCTCTCCCATGACGATTCCGGCGCCTATTCCGTAGCCCAAATTCACTGAAAAAGTGGTTAAGAGAGAATCTTCATAGGGGGGCTGGCTTTCATTGAGCGCCAATGCATGATTGGCGTTCTTTATCATTATTGGATAAGGTAAAATTTGCTGAAGCAAATCCTTCATGGGGACATTGTTCCATCCAAAATCCGGCGAAAACAATACTTTTCCGGTCTCATTTTCAATAAGGCCGGGCATGGCGATCCCTACGCCCAATATTCTGTTTTTTTCGGTTTTTAAATCATCAATAACCCGTAAAATTACCTCGCACAGGCGCTCCAGGAATTTTCCCTCCGGAAACGGGTCTCTGGTCGGTTCCTGAAAACAGGCAATCTGCCTGGAAACGATATTATTTGCCACTACCCGGATTGTTGTTCTTCCAACATCGGCCCCTATATAATAAAAACGATCCGGCACTACTTCCAGCATATCGGGAGGTTTCCCGCCCGAAGATTCGCCTTTACCAATGGAACGAACTATATCTTTTTTAATTAAGTCATCGATTATGGACATGACTGTCGGGATACTTAAATCGGTAATTTTTGCGATTGCCGCCCGGTTAATGGGTTCTTTTTGAATTAAACACCGGAGTACTCTGTACTTATTCATCTGGGCTATCCGGTTTTTGTCTATTTTCCTCAATTTTTCCATATCTTACTTAGTATACTTAAAAAACATTTATGTTCAATGTGTTCCTCTCGGTTTTTAGCAGTTTGGCATTTACTGAAGAAATTTGCCACGAACGACACGAACGGAACAGAGCGCCCTTCATTTTCCCTCCGTTTTCATAAAGTTTTCTCTTCCCTTTCATTCAAACTATGCTGCATAGAGAGGTAAAATCGATATTATCAAGGCAAAAGTTCGTGAGGTTCGTGCCAAAGTAAGATCATCTTCCGGATATTATTCCCCGCCGTCAAGCCGGAATACGTCTTGTTCGAGTGGTTCGTGATTATCCGCGGCTAAAAGTATCTCTACACCGCAATCCCTGCTTCCGCGGGGGAGCCGCCGTAGCGTTCTCCGAGGTAGCCGCGGGGAATGGCGGGGGGCCGCTCGAAGCTGCTGGTCATCTGGTAGAACTGTTTGGTTTCGCAGCTTTTGTAGAGGCCCAGAAGCAATTCAAGGCCGTGGAAGGCCATTTCCTTGCTGGTACGGGGTTTGCGGCCCCTGCGCAGAGACCAGGCAAGTTCCGCGGGCCCTATGCCCCGGCTGTTTTCCGTAAAGCCGTGAGTGGGGGCAAGGGTAACGGGCTCTGTCTGGCCTTTCAGGATCACCTTTACCTCTCCGCCGAACTGGTTGGGATCCGGCATGTAGAGGATTCCCTCGGTACCGAACATGACGATCTGGGGTTTTTCATTGCCGATGCTGCAGGAATTGAACATGAGGGAACCCATGGCGCCATTGGCAAAACGGAAACTTCCTACCACACGGTTTTCCGCCTGGAGGCTGAAGTTCCGGCCGAAATCGTCCTTGTTGGGAAAATAGTGGGTGCGTTCAGCCTTGAGGGTATCAACAAAGCCTGCAACTTCCTTTACCGGGCCTAAAATGGAAAGAATGGCGGTAACATAGTACACCCCAACATCAAGGCCGATGCCGCCGCCGGGAAGAGCGGTAAAGGGGTAAAGTTCCGCAAGAAGTCCCGCATCCCGGTTGAGGGTAGCATAGACCGAAGTAACATCCCCGATGACGCCTGCGTCAAGGTAGAAGCGGGCGGTTTGAATGGCCTGGCCCATGAAGGTATCCGGAGCGTTGCCGTAGAGGAGTTTCTTCTGATCTGCAAGCTGCACGAGTTCCCGCGCCGCCTCAATGGAAAGGTCAATCGGCTTTTCTGAGTAGAGGTGCTTGCCCGCATTCAGCACCTGGCTGGATACAAGATGATGGTTTACCGGATCTGTAATGTTGAGCACCAGTTCTATATCCGGATCGTTCAAAATCTCTTCGATTTTCATCTGTTTAATGTTGTACTGGCCGGCCCGTTTTGCCATCCGCTCGGGGATTATGTCGCAGCAGCCGGCCACATCAAGGATCTCGAAGGCGCCGGTCATGTTTTTGAGGTATATGTCGCTGATCGTTCCGCAGCCTACCACTGCCGTTTTAACTTTATTGATACTCATAGAATGCTCCTTGGATAGATTATATCCGCTTGCCGGTATTAGATCAATTTATATTCGCGGGCGGCCTGGAAGAGGGCTGCGTTCCAGAGGGGAAGGGAAAGCCAGTCCCTGCGGGTTTCCATGTCGTCGATACGGGTCGCCCTGCGCTGCAGGCGTTTGAAGGCCATGCTCACCGCGGTGTTCATGTCAACCTGGGCTGCCCCGGATTCCTCCAGTATTTTGAACCATGCATAAAAATAAAACGGATCATTGGGATCCATTTCGGAAAAACGGTCGTCACGGAGGAAATGCTGGAAAGACCGGCAGTCTTCCCCTTTGCCCCGGGAGATTTTTGCCAGTGCAAGAGACTGGAAAGCGCCGCACATCCGGGTAAAGAGATCTGTCCTGGGGATAAGGAGGAATTCACACTGGGCAAAACCGGAATGCCAGTCGGGCTGTTCAATATGAAGGAATTCATCCTCCTGGGGGAGCCGGGTGGAAAAACGGGCTGCCGCTTCTGCCGCCAGTGTACAATCCCCGGAAAGCCAGGCTGCTTCAACTTCAAAGAGATCCCCGTCGCTCCCGCATTTTGACGGTTTGGGACACAACGGATTCTGTGAATAAATCCGGGTACGGTAGGCCCAGGTATCCAGAAGTACTTCCTTTTCTTTAGTCATCCCGTCATGGGGTTTATCCCGTATATCTTCAAACAGGATCAAGGCTTCGCGGTAGTGTCCCGTTTCAAAGCGGAGCTTCCCGCTGAGGAAACGGGCCCGGTCGGCCCAGTCGTTCCGCCCTGCCGACAGGGCGCTTTCTTCCGCCTGTGCTGCATAACGCGTGGCTTTCGAAATATTCCCAAAGAGAAGCTGAATTGAAGCGGCATAGTAGGCGGAAATTGCCAGTTCATCGGCGTCCCCGGATTTTTCAGCATTCTCAACGGCAAAACCGGAATATTCCAGAGCCTCTCCGGAAGTTCTCGATTCCCCGAAACCGCTCTCCGTCCGCCTGCGGGAAAGGTTAACCAGCGCAAAAAGCCGGTAAGCTCTGGCAAGTCCTGCCCAGCTCCGGTTTTGGCTCAGATGAATAGCCTCCTTGACGGCTTCCAGCGCCTGAGATGAATCCCCTATGCCCAGAAAAAAACAGGCGTGGTTGCTCAGAATCTGGGCTTTATACGGCGCATACACTGCCTTTTTGGGAGGAGGAGACTTAAACCAGGAACGGATATTCTTTTCGTTTCCGATAATGAGAACTTTAAGGGAACCGTAAATATATTCAAGCGTTACGGCCCTGTCCTTTCCGACAACAAGGTGGAATGTTTTTTCCGAAAGCGCCCTGTCAATGGCAGACCAGGTATGGTTAAGGAGGTCGGCTTGCAGACTGAGGAATACCAGTTCATCGTTCATTCCTCTTCTTTCTCCTTCTCTTTCTCTGGGGGGGGGGGGCGGGCGC
>JAIRXN010000050.1 GCA_031268245.1 Treponema sp.
ACCGAGGCTGTCATCACCGTGCCGGCCTACTTTAACGATGCTCAGCGGCAGGCAACAAAGGATGCGGGAAAGATAGCGGGTCTTGATGTCAAGCGGATCATCAATGAGCCCACGGCCGCTTCTTTAGCCTTCGGCTTCAACAAAGATCAGAGAAAAGAGAAAACTATCGCCGTCTATGACCTTGGGGGAGGCACCTTCGATATTTCTATTTTGGAACTGGGCGAAGGGGTTTTTGAAGTAAAATCCACCAACGGCGATACACACCTGGGCGGGGATGATTTTGACCGCCGTATCCAGGAATGGCTCATCGCCGAATTCAAAAAGGATACCGGCATAGATCTGGGACAGGACAGGATGGCCCTGCAGCGGCTCAGGGAGGCGGCGGAGAAGGCAAAAATCGAACTTTCCGCGGTACAGACCACGGATATCAACCTCCCTTTCATCACCGCAGACCAGAGCGGGCCAAAACACCTGCAGAAGACCATTTCCAGGGCGAAATTTGAACAGATGGTTCAGGATCTCTTTGACCGTTCCAGAGATCCCTGTATCAAGGCCCTGAAAGATGCGAATCTCAGCGCAGAGCAGATCGACGAAGTTATTCTTGTCGGCGGTTCCACCCGGATTCCCGCGGTACAGCAGATTGTAAAGGATCTCTTCAAGAAAGAGCCCAACAGGGGGGTAAACCCCGACGAAGCGGTGGCCGTAGGCGCCGCCATTCAGGGCGGAATTCTCGGCGGCGATGTGAAGGATGTGTTGCTGCTCGATGTAACGCCGCTTTCCCTGGGCATTGAAACCCTCGGCGGTGTCATGACCAAACTTATACCACGGAATACCACGATCCCCACCCGGAAGAGCCAGATCTTCTCCACTGCGGCGGACGGACAGACGGCAGTTTCCATTCAGGTACTCCAGGGTGAGCGGGAGATGGCCAATCAGAACCGGACTCTGGGCCGTTTCGATCTGGTCGGCATTCCGCCTGCGCCCCGCGGCGTGCCTCAAATTGAAGTTACTTTCGACATTGACGCCAACGGCATTGTCCATGTAAGCGCCAAAGACCTCGGCACGGGGAAGGAGCAGAAGATCCGTATCGAAAGCTCCAGCGGGCTGAATGATTCGGATATTGAAAGGATGGTGAAGGAAGCGGAACTCCACGCCGAAGAAGACAAAAAAGAGCGGGAGAAGGCGGAAGTTCATAACGAGGCCGACTCCATGATCTACTCCACCGAAAAGAACCTCAAGGATCTGGGAGACAAGGTAAACGCCCAGGACAAGAGCAATGCGGAAGAGGCCATTGCGGAACTGAGGCGGGCGCTGGAAGGCGGCGATATTCAAACGATCAAGGACAAGACCGAAGCTCTCAAACAGGTATCCTACAAGATTGCCGAGGAGATCTACAAAAACCAGGGCGCCCAGCAGGAAGGCCCCGGCGGAACGGCAGGCCCTGATATGGGAGCGGCAGGCGGCCCGAACATGGGCGGCGGCGCTTCTTCAGGCCCGGAAACAAAAAGCGCCGAGGATGCAGACTATGAAGTCGTAGACGACAAGTGAGCTTCCGTTCACACATCATCTACAATTTAATATCGGGTGAATGAATGGCAAAACGCGATTATTACGAAGTTCTCGGTATACAGAAAAACGCCTCCAAGGATGATATAAAAAAGGCATACCGGAAACTTGCCATCCAGTATCATCCGGACAAGAATCCGGGGAACAGGGAAGCGGAGGAGAAATTCAAGGAGGCTACCGAGGCCTACGAAGTTCTGGGAGACGACCAGAAGAAGTCCGCATACGATCAGTTTGGTTTTGCCGGTGTTGAAGGCATGGGCGGCCAGCAGGATTACTCTCAGGTTTTCCATGGTTTTGAAGACCTCTTTGGGGGAGACTTCTCCAATATTTTCGATATGTTCATGGGAGGATCTTCGCGGCGTTCCGGCGGAGGGGGAGGAGGCGCCAAGCAGGGGGCAAACCTCCGTTATGACATTGAGATCCCCTTCAAGGATGCGATCTTCGGTACCAAGGTAGAGATTCAGTATAACCGTAACGATTCCTGCCCGGCCTGCAAAGGCACGGGGGCCTCATCAGGCTCAGGCCGGAAGGTATGCCCCACCTGTCAGGGTTCCGGGGCGGTACGGCACAGCCAGGGCTTTTTCTCCGTTCAGTCTACCTGTCCCAACTGCCGGGGCGAAGGCTACATCATCGAAAGCCCCTGCCACGAATGCGGCGGTACAGGAACCCTGAAAAAGCGGCAGAAGATCAACGTAACTATTCCGCCGGGAATTGAAGACGGTAAACGGGTCGTAATACACAAGCATGGTGATGCGGGGCCGAATGGCGGTACTCCGGGCGATCTCTATGTGTTTATCCGGGTCAAACCTCATGAATACTTTGAACGGCAAGACTGGGATCTCTATTGCGCCGTTCCCATCTCGGTAACACAGGCTGTTCTGGGAGCCGAAATCCATGTAAGCACCCTGGACAACAAGACCATCAAGGTGAAAATTCCACCGGGTATCCAGACCGGCAAGATGCTCCGCATCCGGGATGAGGGAGTCCCCGCGGGAGGCCGTCGGGGCAATCTCTACATCAAGCTGATGGTTCAGATACCCCTCAGGTTAAGCCGCCGGGGCAGGGAACTCATGGAAGAACTCGCAAAGGTTGAAGGCGAAAACAGCTCCCCCAAACCCATTCCGCTGTCCGATCTGAGCGGAAACTAGCCTTTACCGTTCAAACAGAGCCCTGAGTTCCCCGTGACTCATCCGGGCAAGCCAGGATTCACCTGAACCAACGGTCATGTCGGCCAGTTCCTGTTTGCTTTTCAGCATGGCTTCGATCTTTTCCTCAAAGCTGTTTTTGGTGATAAAACGGTGGACAAAGACATTGCGTTTCTGTCCGATACGGAATGCGCGGTCGGTAGCCTGATTTTCCACCGCCGGGTTGTACCAGAGATCGTAGTGGATTACCCGGCTGGCGGAGGTGAGGTTGAGGCCGAGGCCCCCGGCGCGCAGGCTCACGAGGAGTATGCGGCAGACCTTGTCGTTCTGGAACTTTTCTATTGTTTCACTGCGCCGCGTTTGGCTGAGGCCCCCGTGGTAGACGAGGGCTTCCTCTTCCAGTTCATTTCTGATGATTGTTTCCAGGCACTCAAGAGTTTCCACATACTGGCTGAAGATCAGGGTTTTCTCTCCCCCGGCAAGGATCTCTCCCAGCAGGGTGATAAGGAGCCGGGCCTTGCCGGAGAGATCCGAGACCGCGGGGCTTTCCTTGTCATAGACACGGGGATGATCGCAGATCTGTTTGAGGGCGGTCAAAAGTTTCAACACCAGGGCGGAACGTTTTTGCCCTTCCATCGTTTCCGCGGAAACATCCAGAATCGAAGCGACTACGTTTTCGTACAAGGCGGCCTGTTCCTTTTCAAGCACGGCGTATTCATCGCTGACGATTTTTTCCGGAAGATCGGCAATGATCGCCTTGTCGGTTTTTAGGCGGCGGAGGAGAAAGGGAGATGTAATCGAACGGAGTTCATCGGCAATCTCCTTCTGCCTGTGCATTTCGATGGGAATTCGGAAACGTTTTTTGAAACCGTCAGGCGTCCCCAGGTATCCGGGAAGGACGACATCAAAAAGGGAACGCATATCCTCAAGACGGTTTTCCACCGGCGTTCCGGACAGGGCCAGGCGGAATTCGGCGTGAAGATTTTTTACCGTTTTTGAACCGCGGGTCTCTTCATTTTTGAGGAGATGGGCCTCGTCCGCCACAAGCAGGGAGAAAGCCTCCGCAGCCAGTTTGGACGAATCCCTCACCGCGGTCTGGTAGGTGGTAAGAAACACATCGGCCTTCCCGGTAAGGCTCCGGCTGCCGCCGTGATACCGGGACACCCTGAGGGAAGGGGCAAAGCGGCCGAATTCCCGTTCCCAGTTTTCCATGAGGGCCGCCGGAGCGAGTACAAGGCTTCTGTTTTTGAGGAGACCTTCGTCTTTCAGATGCAGCATTACCGCGATTGCCTGAACGGTTTTTCCCAACCCCATGTCGTCGGCCAGGATACAGCCGAATCCGGAAAGAAGCAGGGAACAGATCCAGTTAAAGCCCCGGATCTGATAGGGCCTTAAATCCGCATTGAGTTTTTTGGGGACACCGAAACGCCGTTCTTCAAAAAGTTTTTCGATTACCTTTTCCGCATCAAATGAAAGGACGCTCCCGCCTGCCAGATGGTATTTAAGGAATTCGGTCCCCGCGGGAGGAGGCGCCTCCTTTGCCATTTTAAGCAGGGAACGAAGTTCCGCAGGATCGATACGGATAAAAGCGTCCCTGAATTTTACAATGCCTTTCTTCTGTTTGACCAGAGATTCAAATTCCTTGAGGCTGATTACTTCGTCTCCCAGGGCAATCTGCCATTGCCAGTCCAGAAGTTTTTCCAGGTTGAGATATGAAACAAGGGAGCCTGATTTTTTTGTCTCCGTCATGAGGACAAGCCGGGGCTTCAGTTCCCGGTGGAGGGCCTTGGGAAGTATGACAGGAATTCCCAGCCTGGCCAGAAGCCGGGAAGCGTCATCCAGAAAATTGATCAGCCGTTCTTCGGAAAGATTCACCGTCTTCCTGGTAAAGAGGGCCCTGATTTCCGGGAGATAATTGGAGAGAGCCGTCGGGGCCTTTAACACCGTGATGTTTCCCGTGGCCTTTACCGCTTCCCTGAGGAGGATTCTCTTTGCGCCTGTTTTTGCCTTCCTGTCTTCCGCCAGTACGTCCATGGCAAGGCTGAAACCGGGGGTATCTTCCCTGGAACCGAGTTCCTTGATGATAAAACGGTACTGCCATGCCGAAAAATCGGTGTGCAATACGGCAAGCCAGTTGCCTATGCTTTGGGGCAGATACTGCAGGGCCGGGGAAGAAATATTGATTCTGCTACCCTCAAAAAAGAGACCGCCTATTCTGCGGAACCCTTCATCTCCCTTGTGCAATGAAGGAACAAGATCATAATTCCTTTTAACCCATTCATTGAGAAAGGCGGAACAGAGGAGATCAAGCGTAGAACGGCCTGTGGCATAGATCTTTTTCTTTGTACCTTTCCTGCCCAGTTCAAGCATTGAATCTTCAAGGGCGGCAAGGTAATTCATGCATGTATTGATGTAGGGCAGTCTGGTAAAAGGCAGCCAGACGATCTCCAGTTTCTTTTCATCTGCAAAGACCGAGGGGATATAGGCCCCGGAGCGGAGCAGCGCGCCCAAAAATTTCGCCAGATAAAACAGAAAGGTATAAGAGCGGGAGCCTTCATCCCGGGAAAAGGCGTAAAACCCGGATACCGCCTCATAGACAGAAAGGGATTCGGTTTCCCCCGCAATACCGCTGCGCACCAGCATTGTTTCCGCACCGGGCCCGGGGTCTTTACACTCAAGCTTCCAGTGGGAGCAGGAAAAAAGATGCTCCCGCGAGGCATCTTCGCTAAAAGGAACAAAACTCTGATGTACCGCACTGTGGTAAAACTCTCCCAGGACAAGGGCAAAGTTACGGCTTGAAAAAACCGGCGAAGGGGGCAGGAGGGACATAATAAGATCCGTACAGAGGGGAATATCCGGAAACCGCAAAACCTGCAGCTCGGCTTCCCCAAGAGCGGAATATTCCTGCCCGCCTTCCCGGAACTTCTCAATCACAAAAGGCGGTTCCGGGACAGCCGCCATGTCTCCCTGGTATTTCCCGGCCAGACTTTTAAGATCGATGCCCCGGAGGGTAAAGAGGGTTTGAGGTTCCGCATCAATCTGCCGCGCTATAATGTAATAGAGCGCCGCCTGATGCTTGCAGGGATCGCCCCAATCGGGACAGGAACAACTACGCTTCATTTCATTCCAGCGTTTGGGAATGAGTCCGATCCCCTTCTTCCTGAGCTTCTGCAGCAACTCTTCCGGCAGCTCGCCGCTTTTTATCCGGATCAGCAGGGAAGGATCTTCTTCGATAAGAGCGGCAAGTTCCGCCTGTTCCGTCTTGCCCAGAGGAGGGAAATCAATTTCAACCTTATAAAAGGGACGGTAATTCCCCTTGACTTTGGCTATTGCCTTGCAGTCCCGAATCTCCAGCGAAAGAACCTTCCCCGTATTGGCATAGCTTCTCCCCCGGTCAAGCCGGGCTCCCATCTCGTATGCATCCAGCGCTTCAATAAACCACGCTCCCCAGGGGCTGAGTCCATATTTCTGATTTGCCATTGAGATCGAATTCTAACACAGAGAGAGGATGACCGCTATAGTTCGCCAAGGCGAGGATATTGATCCCGGGGCCGATTTTGCTATAGTATAAATAATGCGGGTTAGTACATTCAAACGAGGGCTCAAACTCTCCACCAGAAAATATGCCACCGAGGGAAAACCGGTGGAGACAGCGCCCCTGCCCAGGCGGGTAGTTATCCCCATAAATCAGCATTTTGGAGCCCCAAATACATGTCTGGTTCAACCGGGCGACCGGGTCCTCCGCGGTCAGAAAATTGCCGAAGGAGCCGCTCCGGGGCCGATGACGG
The DNA here is from genome assembly GCA_031268245.1 of Treponema sp. Taxonomy (GTDB): domain Bacteria; phylum Spirochaetota; class Spirochaetia; order Treponematales; family Breznakiellaceae; genus JAIRNJ01. Next base: position 6,500 of record JAIRXN010000050.1, read on the forward strand.
CGCCGGTTCACGCCTCCATTGCCGGAATTGTCAAAAAGATTGAAATGAGGATGCAGTCCAACAATACCGAAGGGCTCTGTGTGGTAATTGAGGCGGAGACACCTGTTTCTGCCGAATCTCAAGCCCTGACAGAAACGGAAATACTCCTGATGCCCCCCCTGGATTACAAAACATGCGGCAGGGAAGAAGCCCTCCGGCGTGTCCGGGACGCGGGTTTAATAGGCATGGGGGGAGCCGGTTTTCCCTCCCATGTAAAGCTCAATCCGCCGCCGGGGAAGGTCATAGACACGATCATTGCCGATGGGGCGGAATG
>JAIRXN010000071.1 GCA_031268245.1 Treponema sp.
CCGTTTACGAATCCAGGGCTTCCCGGATTTTTTTGACCAGCTTTTCCAGATCCTCTATAAAACGGATGCTTTTTTCTTCCGAATTTTCCCATTTCCCCGGCCTTGACTCTTCTTCCAGGTTCGATGCGGTATCGCTTATCTCTACGGCGCCAACGCTCCGGGAGGCGCTTCTAAGCGCATGAAACTGCATGACAAGATTTTCAAGATCACCGGTATTTACAGCCTCCCTGAGGGAATTGAGACGTTCCTCCGTATCCTTGCAAAAAACGGCAAGGATCTTCCTCGCCGCCTCAGGGGAACCGCCGGCATAGAACAGGGCCAGTTTTCTGTCAAGCCCTTCTATTTTCGGGAGTATGCCGGGAGGGGAAATTTCATCCCTTTCATTCTGCGGCGAAGAGTCCTGCTCTCCCCTGCACTGTTTTTCCCCGGGAATCCATTTTTCAAGAATTTCATTGAGCTTATTTACTTCAATGGGTTTTGCCAAAAAATCGTCAATTTTGTTGGCGAGAAACAGTTTCCTCTGTTCCGCCGAAGCATTGGCGGTAAGCATGACCACCGGGACTGCGGGATTAATGTCATGGATGCCTGCGGCGGCGGCAATGCCGTCCATACCGGGCATCATGTGATCCATGAACACAAGATCGTAGCTCTTGCGCCGCATCATTTCTATCGCCCCGGGGCCTGAAAGGCAGGTGTCTATCTGCATCTGATATGGAGCCATCAGTCTCTTTGCGACAAAAAGGTTGGTTTCCATATCATCCACAATGAGTATTTTTGCTTCCGGGGCCGTAAAGGGTGAATCGTATTTGTGAGTTTTATCTTCCCCTGCAGGGGCGCCGGCACTCATGGAAACAGGACCTATCGGTTTTTTGTTTCTGTATCCCTGCAGAACCTCTGCGGTAAATACGGAACCCTCGCCGTATTTACTGCGGACATTAACGGTTCCTCCCATTCTGGTACAGAAAGTCCTGACAATGGCAAGTCCCAGTCCCGTACCTTCAATGCCGCGGTTGACATCCCTGTCCAGGCGGGTAAAACCGGTAAAGAGTTTCCCCAAGTCCTCCTCCCTGATGCCGATCCCCGTATCCTCCACCTCTATGATGAGGCGGAGTTTTTCATTTTCTTTGGAAAAATTATATGAAGGAGTTTTCGGCACATCTCCTCTCGCATTCGTTTGCCCGGCGGAGGTTTCAGGAAAAGACTTTCTGACGTTCAGGATTATGTGTCCCTTCCTGGTATATTTGGCGGCATTGCTGAGTAGATTGATAAGTATCTGCTGTATCCTCACATCGTCTCCGACAAGGATGGCGGGAATATCCGGATCCAGATTGAGATGAAAGCTGATGGGTTTATTCGCTATATTTATCCTGATAATGTTACTTATATCGTTTATGAGGGAAACCGGAGAATATTCTCTGGATTCAAATTGCAGTCTTCCGTTTTCAAGTTTTAAAAATTCCAGAATATCGTTAATCAGGGCCAGGAGTGTGTTTCCCGCCTGACGGATAATAGTGACATACTCCGCTACTTCCCCGGAAACAGGCTGGCGGGAAATGAGTTCCGCCATTCCCATGATGGCATTCATGGGTGTCCGTATCTCGTGGCTGACCTCTGCCAAAAAAGAAGTCTTTTCCCGGTTTTCCTTTTCCGAATGAACCTTCGCCGCACCGAGCCTCAGGAGAAAGTAAGACAGCACTGTCATGCAGATAAATCCGATAAGCGATAGAACAATGGCCATGCTGTACACGTCAAGAAAATATGCCCGGCGGGGAGTTAAGATGCCCAGAATCCATCCGTTTTCCAGGCGGCGGTAATAAGAGACTACAGATCCGTCCTGAGAAATCTTTCTGTCCGTCAGTATTACTGTATTTTCCCCTTCCGGAAAATCCAGATCATGGTAAGGGGAAATTTCCATGAGCCGTTTCCCGACGTAGTCTTTTTTCGGGTGGCCTATAAGGAAAAAATTCTGATCGAAGAGAATCCCGTAACCGCCTTCCACAAAATGCAGATCCGTTACATAGTCGACAATGCCTTCAAGATCGATATCCAGGGCAATAACGCCGTAATCTTCGCCTGCTTTCCCCCGAATCTCTCCGGCTACCGTTACAATAATTTTACCGGTAGCTGCATTGTAATAGGGAAGGGTCAGAATAGTATTACCGTGAGCCCTGCGGGCCTCCGTATACCATTGTCTGGTTTCAGGATCAATGTCTTCGGGAAACTCATAACCTGTACCGTCAATAAAACTGCCCATGATATAACCGTAGATTGCCAGGAAGCCGGGAAAAACCTGAATCGAATCCATTTTACCGGTAATGGCCCTGAAGAAATTCTGAATTTCCGGGACGCCATGGCCGTCTTCTATCCGGTTAACAACGAAGATTGAAGTATTATGAATTGTTATTTCGGCATCATGCAGTTTTAACATAATCACTGTTTCCGCCGTATCAAGAAGGCCGAGGGCATTGGCGGAAATACGCTTCCTGGCAATGTGGCTGGCAAAAAAAACGCTCACCGATACCATAACGGTAAAGGCAAGGACAACAAAAACAAGTTCGCGGTAATTTTCCCTAAGAAGGGCCTTTAGTTTCATGACTCCATTTCAGTATATATTCGGAACCGGCGAATTATATAAGGATATTTTGAATCACTGTTGAAATTAACGGAAAAGAAAATTAAAAAACGTGAGCTTGTTCCAAAATTTGACATTTTGGAACAGTCTTACTATACATATAAAAAGGCGCACTATGAAAACAGATAAAAAAAAGATAGCTTTAGTGGATGATGATCTTACCAATCTCGAAGTGGGCAAAAATATTCTTGAACCGGTCTATAGTGTCGCCGCCCTTGATTCGGGAAGAAATCTTTTTGTATCTCTTGAGGAGGAGAAAACCGATCTGATCCTTCTGGATATAAAAATGCCCGGAATGAACGGATTTGAAGTACTCAAAATACTCAAAGCCGGCACCGCCTTCCGTGAGATTCCGGTAATCTTTCTCACCGGGAAAGACGATCCGGAAAGCGAACTGGAAGGACTCTCTCTGGGCGCCGTTGATTATATCGGCAAACCATTCTCCCCTCCCCTGCTGCTTAAACGCATTGAACTTCATCTGCTTCTGGAAAAACGGAAAAAAGAATTGCAGGAATACAACGATCATCTGCAGGAAATGGTACGGGAAAAAACCAGAGCGGTACAGGATCTACAGAACTCGGTTTTGAAAAATGTTGCGGCTTGCGTGGAATTCCGGGACGAGGCAACCGGAGAGCATGTGGAACATACCTGCAATTACCTTTCATTATTAATGAATGAGATGCTTGAAACAGGCCTCTACTGGGAAGAAATCTCGCTCTGGGACAGGGAACTGGCGCTCCAGAGTTCCCAGCTTCATGATGTAGGGAAGATACATATCCGGGACAGTATTCTCCTGAAACCCGACAGACTTACTGTGGCAGAATTTGAAGAGATGAAGAAACATACGATCTTTGGCTCAAATATTATTGAAAAAATGATGAGGGATACGCCCGGTTCAAGTTTCCTTGAATATGCCAGAATCTTTGCCGGAACTCACCATGAAAAATGGAACGGCACCGGTTACCCATACGGTCTTGGCGGAAGAAACATTCCCCTCCAGGGTAGATTGATGGCCATTGCCGATGTATATGACGCCCTCATCTCCCCGCGGCCCTATAAGGAACCCCTCACCCATGCCGAAGCGGTGGAGATTATTGAGAGAGGCAAAGACACCCAGTTTGAACCTGAACTTATTGACATCTTTATGAAGGTAGAACATGAATTTGAAAAACTTGTCTCGCTCCCGGCCTAGTAATTCGAGTCTGTCGAGCCTCTTGCAAAACCCGGTTGGTTTTGCATCGGCTCTTGCAGTTTCTCGCCTAACGGCTGCGAAACATGCATTTTTAAGCGGTTGCTCTTTCAAAACTGAAGTTTTGAAAGAGCTTCATTATAGTTGATTTTTAAGAGCGGAATAGCATAGGATGTTCATTAAGCTAGGGTAACGCTGATTAAATGACGCTAATCAGCGCTTCCCTAGAAAAATTGTTCAACGTGGGGTCATATTCCGGGGGCGCCGAAAATGGATGTAATCTGGAACCAGAACAAGATGATGACCCTGCTGCAGAACTTTTATACGCTCATAAAGGTAAGGGTTGGTTTTTTTGACCTGGACGGCAAGGAAATCGTGGCCTATCCCGCATCGCAGACGCCTTACTGCACTCTCCTCCGCAGCAATAAAAAAGGGGATGCCGCATGCAGGAAATGCGACCAGGACGCTTTTCAGCGGGTCGCCAAACGTCAGAGTCCCTATATTTACCGGTGTCACGCCGGGCTTACGGAAATGATAGCCCCCATTCAAACAAGCGCCGATGAGCGGGTGGGTTATCTTATGATCGGTCAGGCAAAGCCGCCCGGAAACCGGGAACAAAAAGAATGGGAGGAGATTTACCTCAAAATTTCCGGCGCCGGTATTTCCCCGGATGAACTTAGAGCGACATGGTCGGAGCTAACGATCCTCAAGATGGATGAGGCCCAATCCTGCGCTACTATCCTTCAGTCCCTGGCAGCCTATGTCTGGCTGGATAACTATTTCCGCATTCAGAAGGAGCCGCTTTCAAGCCGGGTTAAAACATATATTTCCGAGAATCTGGATAAGAATTTATCGCTGGATCAGATAGCCTGCAAATTCTCCATCGGCAAAACCACCCTCTGCAAGGCCGTCAAAGAGGATTTGAATGTAACCGTGAATGATCTGATTCGTTTCCTTAGGATTGAAAAGGCCAAAGAGCTTCTCGAATCCGATATGGAACTTATTTCGGAAATTGCCGAAGCAGTGGGTATCATGGATTACAATTACTTCACCAAAGTTTTTAAAGAAGAAACCGGCGTTACCCCTTCGGTATTCCGCCGTCTCTGTGAAAAAGAATATCTATACAGGCAGCAAACAGAGATCTGATAAAACCCCCGCGGCGACCGCGGGGGTATCCGTCCATGCGCTGCTTAGTTTTTAAGGCAGTCGCGGATCTGCGATCCGAGTCTATAATGTAGACATTATAGACAGACTCTAATTATAGAAAGACCTGCAGACTTCCGCAGCGGAAGCTGCATCCGGCGTATACGCATCGGCGCCGATTTCATCGGCAAAACTCTGGGTTACCGGAGCGCCTCCGACCATGATCTTTACCGAATCCCGAAGTCCGGCGTTTTTAATGGCTTCGATAACGTCTTTTTGGGCCATCATGGTGGTAGTCAGCAGGGCGGAAAGACACACGACCTTTGCGCCGCTGGATCGTACCGCTTCCACAATTTTTTCTTCATTGCAGTCCACCCCGAGGTCTTCCACCTCAATGCCCTTGCCTTCTACCATCATCTTTACCAGGTTCTTTCCGATGTCATGAAGGTCGCCCTTAACCGTACAGATAATCGCCTTGCCAACCGGTTCTACTCCCGCCTTGATCAGCGCCGGCTTAAGAGTAACCGATGCGTTATTCATGGCCCGGGCGGCGACAAGCACTTCGGGAACAAAGACTTCACCCCGCTTAAACTTCCCGCCGATTATATTCATACCTGCTATAAGTCCCTTTTCCAAAATATCCGGTGCGGGCGTACCGGCCTCAAGCGCCTTTTGAACCGCAACCACAATGTCTTTGGCCTTCCCTTTTTGCAAAAGTCCGGAAATTTCATCAAAAACCGCAGAATTATCACTCATACGTTATACTCCTCTTATGAAAGATTAAAACAGTATAATACTGTTACAAACTATTATCTTTAACATATTTGCTAAAAAATGGTAATAGCTTGTTAAATGAGGC
>JAIRXN010000159.1 GCA_031268245.1 Treponema sp.
AGGCTGTTCCAAAACTTCAGTTTTTGGAACAGCTACCTTGAATTTAGTGGAAAAACCGGGCCTTTGCCGGTTTTTCCAAGAGCTTGTTCCGAAACTAACCGAGTTTTGGAACAAGCTCAGTAAGCTTTAATGACCAGCGAACAGGAAAAAGAATAACCGCGAACCACACTAACGGCACGAACAAAGACGAAAAGAGGCGATATTCAGACAAAATGTTCGTGTTTTTCGTGTGGTTCGTGGTTAACCTTCCTCCTCCGTGTCCGTTGTGTCCTGCTATCCGCCCGCGGCCGGTAGCCTGGTAGTTAAATATCCCTTTCATGATTCCTGTTTAGCCTTTACAAGCTGCCGGAGCCTATTCCGAAACCAGCCGGATCTTGCAATAAACTAGAGTATATCAAAAAAACGAAAAAAAACATACCTGGGACTGTCAAGCGTCCTGTTATGCGGAATTCCGGAGGCATCTCTACATTTTCGGCTGTTTGTGACGGGAATTTAAGGTATCCGCTCCGGAAGGAGTTTACAGTTCTTCAATCTCTTTGGCGGAAAAACCGCTCACCTGGGTAATCTGCTCAACAGTGAGTCCTATTTTCTTCATGTTGCGGGCAATTTCGCGAACGCGCTCTTTCGTAAGCTCTTCCATCTCGGCTTCTTTACGGGCCTCGGCCTCTTCAACCCGGGTCATTATGATGTCCTGCAGTCTCATATCGGCCTCCTTGAATTCAATATCTTTCCGGTACACTTCATTATATAAGCGATCCAGTAATTCGGTCAACAGATGCAATTCTTCGGCATTCAAAATACCCGATTTTTCGCTTCTCTCCGCGGTTTTCAGAATTTCATTCACCATATTTGCCGCTTCCCTTGACAGTTCCTGCAACTTTTCGTGGTTTCCGGCTTTTTCAGCGGCTTTTCTCAGTTTCAGGATATAAAACGGAAGCAGTATTACCATTTTTTGCTCTTCAAGTTCCCTTATTTCATGGTTCAGGAGATAAAAGGCTCTTACTTTGTATATATGAGTACTACCGTCGGGAAAGAGAAGCCTGAATGCCGGCTGTTTTGTTTTTTTTATACCCGGTGTCAGGTAAATAATGCAGGATCGCGGCATGGAAATGGTAAGAAGGCCCTTAAAATCGGTCTTGTTTCGAAGTGCATACTGAAATCCGTACTCAAATATCCGCAGAGCCATGTTTTTGTCATCCTGAATCTGCGCCTCCAGATGGTACTGATGGATACCGCCGATAACAATGAGGATATCCGAGTAGAGATGTTTCATCTGTTCGGTGATGAATTCCGTGTTTGGATACTCGATACTGCTGTCCAAAGGGTAATTGGTTCCAAAAAGCCCATTGATAAGATGAATTACAGCCCCTTTGGAGGAGAGGATGAGGCGTTTGAACACCTTGTCAAATACATTATGGGTATCATGCTTTTCCATACCCTTAATAGGGTGTCAGGATGTATGGCGCTTCAAAGAAATTTATCTTTTACATGCTTTTTTCAATCTGCTCTCCGGCGCGGATGTAAACGGTGGAGCCGGGGGGGACGGATCTGGTAATCCACACGTTGCCGCCGATGATGCTGCCCCGGCCGATGAGGGTCTCGCCGCCGAGGATCGTGGCGTGGGAATAGATGGTAACATCATCTTCTATGGTCGGGTGGCGTTTGGTATCGGCTTCTTCCTTTTTGACAGAAAGGGCGCCCAGGGTAACGCCCTGGTAGAGTTTGACGTTTTTCCCGATGACTGTGGTTTCCCCTATTACGACTCCGGTGCCGTGATCGATAAAGAATGAGGGGCCGATGTCCGCGCCGGGGTGTATGTCGATGCCTGTCCGGGAGTGGACGTATTCGCTCATCATCCTGGGGATAAGGGGGACGCCGTTTTCCCAGAAAAAGTGGGCCACACGGTGAATCGTGATGGCTTCAAAGCCGGGATAGGAGAGGATCACTTCGTCGGCGCTTTTGGCTGCCGGGTCTCCGTCAAAGGCGGCCTGCATGTCCAGGGCAAGGGCTGTGCGGATGCGGGGGAGTTCTTCAAAGAAGGCTTCGACTACCAGTTCCGCCCCGGCATGACAACCTTCAAGGCCGCTTGAGTAGTTATGTGTCCGGGCATAGAAGGAAAGGCTCTTTTCCGTCTCGCGGATAAGGTCGCGGGCCAGGCGGTTGATCTTCTCTGCGGTTATAAGGCGGAGATCGTTGTGATCCAGGCGGATATTTTCCCGGAATCCGGGGAAGATGAGGCTTTCGAGGCCCTTGAGTATCTGCTCAATCGCCTCGCTGTTGGGGAGGTTGGCGCCTCCGGTATGGTTTACGATGCCATAAGCGCCGTAAGATTCCATGAGGGCGTCGATGCTGCAATTCAGGCGGTTCATGATTCAAGTATAACAAAAAACAGGAACATTTACAGGCCCTTAGGCGGCAGGGAGGGAATTAGGCAAGACTTGAGTTTTGGGATAGGCCCGCCTTCAAAAAAAAACGAAATTTTTGCAAAAAAGGTGAAATTTCCCTTGACAAGATTTTTCCGGCGTGTTTCTATATATAGAAACTGTTACTATGCATAGTAACGAGGAGGAAATATGGAACAGAAAAAAGCCGCGGGAGCGCTCGCGGCGGAAAGCGGCCGCAAGCGTGAGCTTGTCGAAAAAGAGAAGAAGGGGCTCGGCATTACCGATGTGCTCCTCATCGGCATTCTTCTGGCCGCCGGAGCGGTTCTCAAATTCTTTGTGGGATCCGTGATCAACTTCGGGATGAAGCCCAACTTCATCATCGCCATGTACTGCCTCACGATCCTGCTCATCAAGCCGGGGATTGTTGAAGCGGCGATAATCGGCCTGCTCTCCGGGGCCGTCTGCCAGTTCTTTCCGGGTCAGCCCTACATCAACTTTGTCAGCGAATTCCTGGGGGCTCTCGCCATGTGTCTACTCATAAGGATTCCCGTTAATACTGGCAGGGTTCCTGTCAAAACCATGCTCTGTACATTCCTCAGTACCCTGGCGTCGGGTTTCAGCTTTATCGGCGTCATGTACCTCATGTACTACACGGGTTTCGACATCAGGCCGACGCCTCTGGCGATCTTTATGGCGATCATATTCGGGACTGCGGCGATCAATGCAGTTATCGTACAGGTATTGTATATACCCTTAAAGATTGCGCTTAAAAAGCAGTAATGATATCTATCCGCAGTCTTACGTTTCGTTACAGGGGAGGGGGCAGGGATGCCCTCTCTTCCGTGAACCTGGAAGTGCCCGATGGGGATTTTATCGGGATCATCGGGCCTTCGGGGGCCGGGAAGACTACGCTCACCTATGCCATTAACGGTGTTGTTCCCCACCACTTTCCCGGCGACTTCTACGGCGAAGTGAGGATCAACGGTCTTGACAGTATTGATGCGGGAAGCGAGGAACTGGCCCGGCATGTGGGGAGCGTTTTCCAGGACATCGACGGGCAGATGGTGGCTTCCGTGGCGGAAGATGAAATTCTCTTCGGTCTTGAAAATTTCGGCGTCCCCCGCAAAGATATTCCGGGCCGTCTTGAGGAAGCCCTCTCCGCCGCCGGAATTGAAAATCTCCGCGACCGTTCCCTAAGTTCCCTTTCCGGGGGGCAGAAACAGAAGGTGGCGATAGCGGCAATCACCGCCCTGCGGCCTTCAATAATCGTGCTGGACGAGCCTACGGGGGAACTTGACCCGGCCTCTTCCCGGCGTGTTTTTGAATTTTTAAGAAAGCTCAACACGGAACAGGGGATTACCATTATCATTGTCGAGCAGAAGATCATGCTCCTCTGTGAATTTGCAAAGCGTCTTGCCGTCATGGACAGGGGAACGCTTGTTCTGGAAGGCAGTGTGGCGGAAGTTCTGCAGGAAGGGGAACGGCTTGAGGAAGCGGGGGTCAACATTCCCCGCGTGAGCACACTGGCCCGCCGTCTCAGGGCCGGGGGCATCTATTCAGGCCCTGTAGTTTCAAATCTGGGCGAAGGGGAAACGATGATACGCAGTATCCTCAAGTCCGGGAGCGCCAAACATGCTGCATTTTGATAATGTCAGCTTCTCCTACGACAAGGGAGAGGGCGGAATCAGTACCGTCGGCGGGATAAGCTTCTCTCTTGAGAAGGGAGAATTTGCCGCACTTATCGGGGAAAACGGCGCGGGGAAATCCACCCTGGCGCGGCTCTGTAACGGTCTTTTGAAACCGGACAGCGGCAGGGTTACTGTCGCGGGTATGGATACCCGGCATGTCAAAACCAGCCTTATTGCACGGAAGCTGGGTTTCCTCTTCCAGAATCCCGACCGGCAGATCTGCTGCAACACCGTCCGGGAGGAGATTCTGTTCGGCCTTAATGCCGTCTCCGGCAGCAATGAGGAAGGGGCCGCAGGAATCAGGGAAGAACGGCTCAATGAAACGCTGGAACTCTTTGGGCTTGAAGCTGACGGCGATCCTTTCAGCATGAGCCGCGGTGAACGGCAGCAGATAGCGCTCGCCTCGGTGCTGGCGGTAAAACCGGAGATCCTGATCCTTGACGAGCCGACCACGGGTCTTGATTACCGGGAATGCGTCAACATCATGGGTATCATTTCACATCTGCACAGGGAAGGAACAACCATTCTCATGATCAGCCACGACATGGAACTGGTAGCCGACTATGCGGAGCGGGGCCTGGTACTAAGCGGCGGAAAACTCATCGGGGATCTCGGTGTAAAGGAACTCATGAAGACCAGGCCCCTTCTGGAAGCGGCAGCCCTGCTTCCGGCCCAGATACCCGCCCTGGCCATGGCCCTGGGAGAAGGTTTTGAAAATGTGTATACCGTTGATGAAATGACGGAGGCTGTACATGAGCGGCTTGCTTGACTATGTAAGCGGGAATTCCCTGCTGCACCGGCTTAACCCCCTCACAAAACTACTGCTGGCATTCGGCCTCTGCGTCTCCTGTTTTCTCAGCATGAATCATCTTGTAATACTGGGGATCATCGGCTTTACGCTGATTCTTTCCGCATTGTCCGGAGTACTCCGCCGCTCGGTACGGATCTTCGTATCGTTAATAAAACTGTCGATTGTGCTTTTTGTTGCGCAGATATTCTTTGTACGGGAAGGGGAGGTTCTCGTCCGGTTCCCCCTCAACATTTATATTACGGACATGGGCTTGAGTTTTTCGCTTCTCTTTGTCATGCGCCTCATAGCCGCCACCCAGCCCCTTGCGCTCATGCTGTCGGTTACCAGGATAAGCGATATTTCCAATGTCCTTGTACGCTGCTGCCGCATCCCCTACAAATACACCTTTGCGCTCACCACGGCCATGCGTTTTATCCCCATTTTTTCACATGAAATGACGGGGATCATGGAGGCCCAGATCTCAAGAGGTGTGGAATTCGACACAAAAAATTTCTTCAAAAAAATACGGCTGCTCCTCCCCCTCTGCGTCCCCCTGCTGATCTCCAGCGTGCGGAAAATCGAAGGAGGCGCCATTTCTGCGGAACTGCGGGGTTTCAATCTCCGCAGCCGCCTTTCGGGAAGTAAAACATACCCTTTCCGCCCCATCGATGCGGTAATGCTGCTTCTCTGCGCGGGAATCATGGCGGCATCGGTAATTCTGTAGGTTCATTGGGGACAGATACTAGATCAAGCCTTCCCAAACCATACCGGTAATAACTTTCCAGGATTCGCCATCGGGTACAGGGCCGTGGGGGTACTTGATATATTCTGTACCCGTAAGTCCCTTGCCATAGTAAGATGTATTGAGTACATCCACGATAACCATAGCTTTTCGTAACTGAATTTCGCCGAGTCCTGGCGCTTCGGTCAGCAGTACAAGGATTGTGGGAAGAAGGGGAAGCCGTTACCAAGGAAATCATAGCGCAGTTTAACGCATTTCTAAACGGTTTCATGTCCCATTCTTTCAATTCGTACTACGAAGACAAGGAATGGAAGCCCGGCGCCGAAGCGGTTACGCCCTTTCAGGAAGTGTTACAGAAAATCATAACCCTTGATTGCCAAATCGAAATCATAGGGTACTGGATTTACTGTTTCAACTCAAAAGAAGTCAAGGAACAGTTAAAGGAGTTGGGTTTTTGGTTTTCCGGCAAACATAAGGCTCAGGTTTATTCAGGGGCGGCCCAAACGGTTACGGGCGGGAAAAGAAACCCTGGACGAAATCAGTACCAGGAAAGGCAGTCAGAAAATCGCAAAAGAGGAACAGGAAGAAAAAACAAAGTACCCGCTTAAAGCAGTTGTGTAAGTTTACCATCCCCCACTTGTGCGGGGGTATTCTTCGCAGTTAGAGAGGTTTACCATGTTGTTACCAGTTTTCCTTGGAGCCTATCCCATGCTGAGGATTGGACTTCAATCCCCGGAGATTAAAGCCGTATTTCCAAACCGTCATAGGCCGGGGCAATGCCGGCACCCGTAAGATTTCGTTCCCGGATGAAATCTCCGCAGAAGGCGGTAATTTCGTCGTGGGAATGTTCGTGGCAGATATGGGCAAGCCACGCCCGCTGTGCAGCCAGTTCCAGGACGGCTTCCATGGCCTCGGCGAATGTGAAGTGGGTTGCGTGGGGACGTTTGCGCAGCGCTCCGATGATAAGGGCCCCGGTTTTGCCGG
>JAIRXN010000165.1 GCA_031268245.1 Treponema sp.
GGTAGTCCGTAACGGGGCGCTGCTGATAGTCAAGAAAGGCAAAACCCAGTATGTGAAGGATGTTGTAGAGGAGATTAAAAAGGCAGGGAGAACGGATATTTTGTAGGGTTTTTCAGAAAGGCGGAATTGTGTTATAGTTGAGCTTGTTCCAAAATTCGGTTAGTTTCGGAACAAGCTCTTGGAAAAACCGGCAAAGGCCCGGTTTTTCCACTAAATTCAAGGTAGCTGTTCCAAAAACTGAAGTTTTGGAACAGCCTCAGTTATAAAAGACAACATATTGAGTGAGGGAAACATGGTTATTTTAACGCTGAATTGCGGGTCATCTTCGGCAAAGTATCAGGTCTATGACTGGGACAATAAGGATGTATTGGCGGCCGGAGTGGTAGAAAAGGTTACCTTTCCGGGTTCTTTTATCAACCACGAAGCCAAGGGTAAGGCGAAATATACCCTGGAAAAGGACTGTCCGACCCATACCGACGCGGTGGATCTTATCATCAAAATTCTTACAAGCAAGGAATACGGGGTCATCTCCGATATGGGCGTGATCAAGGCTGTCGGGCACCGGGTTCTCCACGGCGGGGACAAGTTTACCAAGAGTGTCATCGTGGATGATGCGGCGATGGCGGCCTTCAACGAGGTGAAGGATCTGGGGCCCCTGCACAATCCGGCGAACATCATGGGTATTGAGGCTGCAAAGAAGGTACTTCCCGGCGTTCCGCACTGTGCGGTGATGGATACTGCTTGGCATCAGACCATGCCTCCCAAGGCTTTTTTATACGCGGTTCCCTATGACTGGTATGAAAACTATTCTGTCCGCCGTTACGGTTTCCACGGAACTTCCTTCCTCTATACCGCAAAACGGGCCGCAGTGCTTCTGGGTAAAGATCCCTTCAAGACGAACCTCATCATCTGCCACCTGGGTAACGGTTCTTCGGTTGATGCGGTGAAGGACGGCTGCTCCTTCGACACCTCCATGGGCATCACCCCGCTGGAGGGGCTTGTCATGGGTACCCGGTCGGGGGACGCCGACATGGCCATGCCCTTCTATGTTATGCGGAAGACCGGCATGAATCCTGAAGAAATGGAAAACGCTCTGAACAAAAAGTCGGGCCTTCTGGGGATTACCGGGCAGTACAATGACAGGCGGGATATTCAGGCGGCTGTCCTTAAAGGGGACAAACGTGCCGAACTGGCTCAGGACATGGAAGCCCACCGGGTAAAGAAGTATATCGGCGCCTATAATGCCGTACTCGGCAGAGTTGACGCGCTGGTCTTTACCGCGGGTGTGGGCGAATTTGCCTTTTTCATGCGGAAGAAGATTCTCGACGGTCTTGAAGACACCGGCATCGTATACGATCCGGAAAAGAATGAACTTTCCCACACGCGGAACGCGGAGACCTGTATCAGCAAGGCTGAATCAAAGATACCCATCTACATTATCCCTACCGATGAAGAGCTTGTAATGACGGAAGACGCATTTGCGCTGATGAAGGGCAGCTACGATGTGCATACAAATTTTACCTACAGTTTCCAGAGCAGGGATTATATAAACAAGGGCCGGGCCGCAGGTCTCAAGGGAGACCTTGAAAAACTGCCGGAACTGGCCGGTATTATTGCCCTGCCCAAATAAGAATCCATGCGGATTGTTGAAGCCGCCCTTGTCGGCGAAACGGTAAGGCGGCTTTGTATCGAAGCCAACAGAATACTGCCTCCCGGCCTGCGTAAAGCCATCAAATCTTCCCGTGAAAAGGAAGACAATCCTCTGGCCCGGGAAGTTCTTGACAGTATCATTGAAAATTACGAACTCGCCGAAAGGGAGGCTCTTCCCGTCTGCCAGGATACGGGAATGGCCTGTGTGTTTCTGGAAACCGGTACGGAAGTCCATATTGCAGGCGACATAAACGCCGCAATAAACCGGGGGGTAAGCGCAGGCTATACCGGGGGCTTTCTCCGTTCTTCCGTTGTTGCAGATCCCCTGTTTTCCCGGAAAAACACGGGAGACAATACTCCCGCGATGATCTATACCGAATTTGTTCCCGGCGACAGGGTTACTGTTACCGTTGCCCCCAAGGGTTTCGGCAGCGAAAACATGAGCCGTATAGCCATGCTCAGTCCTTCCGAAGGGGAAGAGGGCATCGTCGGCTTTGTGCTAAAAACAGTAAAAGAGGCGGGGCCAAACCCCTGTCCGCCAATCGTGCTTGGCCTGGGCATTGGGGGGAACTTTGACAAGGCCGCCCTCCTGTCCAAAAAAGCCCTGCTGAGGCCCCCGGGGGAGTTTAACAGCGATCCACGGTATGCAGAACTTGAAAAACGGCTTCTGGAAAAGATAAACGGCCTCGGCATAGGGCCTGCAGGCTATGGAGGCCGCAGCACCGCTCTCTCCGTGGCAGTAGAAACACTGCCGACCCATATCGCTGGGCTCCCCTGCGCGGTGAACATCAGCTGCCATGTATGCAGACACGCCAGGGAGATACTGTAACAAAAAATGGAAACATACCGGGTAAAAAACATTGAACTCCCCCTGTGCCGGGAAAAAGCGGCCGCCCTCAAGACCGGGGATCGTGCGCTGCTTTCCGGCATCATCTATACCGCACGGGACGCGGCGCACCGGAGGCTGATCGGCCTTCTTGATGAAGGAAGGCCCCTGCCCTTCCCCCTTAAGGATTCCTGCATCTACTACACGGGCCCTACGCCGCCGCCTCCCGGAAGGGTGATTGGATCGGCAGGGCCCACGACAAGCTACCGCATGGATGCCTACACTCCCCGTCTGCTGCGTCTGGGGCTCCGGGCCATGATCGGCAAGGGGAGGCGTTCGGAAGAGTTGATCGCCGTGATAAGGGAAACCGGGGCGATCTACTTCGGAGCCGTAGGCGGCGCGGGAGCGCTTCTTGCAAGCCGCATCAAGACTGTTGAAATAATCGCCTTTGAGGATCTGGGAACCGAGGCGATCCGGCGCCTCACCGTGGAGGACTTCCCTGTTACCGTCCTTATCGACAGCCGGGGAAAGAACCTCTACGAAGAAAGAAAGAACTAAATCCGCGCGACACCGCTCTTGCGGGCGGCTTCGGCAACGGCTCCGGCAACAGCATCCTTCACCCTCGGATCGAAGGCCGCAGGAATAATATAATCGGCCCGTAATTCATCTTCGCCGACCAGAGCTGCCAGAGCGCCGGCCGCGGCAATTTTCATGTCGTCATTTATGCCGGCGGCGCGGACATCAAAGGTTCCGCGGAAGATCCCCGGAAACGCAAGAACATTGTTGATCTGGTTGGCAAAGTCGCTGCGGCCCGTACCCACAACGGCGGCCCCGGCAGCCAGCGCAAGATCCGGCATTATTTCGGGCGTTGGATTTGCCATGGGGAAAAGCACCGGATCTTTTGCCATGGTTTTTACCATGTCCGCATTCACCGTTCCCGGCGCCGACACACCGATGAACACATCCGCTCCCCGCATCACATCGGCAAGGCTGCCCTTCTTCTTCTCCGCGTTAGTGAGGACGGCCATCTCTTCTTTTTCGGGATTCAGGTTGTCTCTGCCCGCATAGACGGCCCCATGGCGGTCGCACATCACTACATCCTGAAGCCCCAGGGCCATGAGCAGCCTGATGATCGCAAGGCCCGCCGCGCCTGCCCCGCTTGTAACAACAGAAACACTGTCAAGTTTTTTACCGGTAAATTTAAGGGCATTGAGCAAAGCCGCCAGCGTTACTACCGCAGTTCCGTGCTGGTCATCATGAAAGACAGGGATATCGCATCTATTTTTCAGTTTCCGTTCAATCTCGAAACAGCGGGGGGCGGAAATGTCTTCAAGGTTTATGCCGCCGAAACTCCCCGCAAGAAGCGCCACGGTATCTACAATAACATCAACTTCCCTGGAACGGATGCAGAGGGGAACGGCGTCAACGCCGCCAAAGGCCTTGAAGAGTACGCATTTCCCCTCCATGACAGGCATTGCAGCCTCGGGCCCTATGTCCCCCAGGCCCAGCACCGCAGTACCGTCCGTAACCACCGCGACGGTATTCCAGCGGCCGGTAAGTTCCCAGCTTTTTTCGGGGTTTCTCCCGATCTCCAGACAGGGTTCGGCAACCCCCGGCGTATAGGCCAGGGACAGATCTTCTTTGGTTCTAAGCTGCATTTTTGGAACCGTTTCCAGCTTACCCCGCCACTCAAGATGTTTCTTCAGCGATTCCTGCGCGTAATCCACATTTTGCTCCTTCTACGACCATATCAGTGCAGAGAATCTGAAACAAGATGCCTTCAGACCGCTCATTGCCGGCGGCAGATGATATGTACTACAATAAAAAGATGTATGATGAGAGAAATACATGAACTACTCTGCATCGGAAACGCTATGGTGGATGTTTTTGCCGAGGCGAATGAAGCCTTCCTTGATTCCGCAGGACTGACCGGAAGGGCGCAGCACATCTGCGGCAAAAAAATGGATACGCTGCTTGAAGCTCTTGAAAAAGACGGTTCCCTGGAAAAGACCGCGGGCGGAGGGGCTGCAAACCTTGCAAAAATTGCAGGGCTTCTGGGTCTTTCCCCTGTCTTTACAGGCGGTTCCGGTATTGAAGCAAAAGATCCGTATGCGGCCCTCTTTGCGGAGGAACTGCGCGCCGCAGGACTTACGTTAAAGCTCAAAGAGACGGAAGAAAGCCAGGGCCGCTGTCTTATGGTAAAGACGCCGGGTAGAGAGACACGAATTGCCGCCTCCCCCGGGGCAAGCCTTGCCTTTGATGCAGCAGACCTTGACGAGAATCTTTTTGCGGCAGTATCGGTGATAGCGCTGGACGGCTATATGCTCGGCAGGGATGCCCTGGTAAGGCGGGTAATGGAACTGGCCCGGCGCGGATCCAAAACGCTTGCCCTGGATCTGGGGGCGCCCTTTCAGGCCCGTTCCTTTGGGGAAGAGATCCGATCTTTCTGTGCAGAACAGCCGCTGATACTCTTCATGAACGAAGAGGAAGCGGCGGCCTTTGCGGGAAGCCCCGAAGAGGCCGCACGGGCGGCGGGCGGGGATACCGTCACCGTTGTAAAACGTGCGGAACGGGGAGCGCTTGTTTTTTACCGGGATGAAAAAATCACTTCCCCGGCCGAAGCCGCGGCGGTTTCCGATCCTACAGGAGCGGGGGACGCCTTTGCGGCCGCCTTTCTTGCGGCCTTTATCCGGGGCAGGAGCCTTGAAAAATGCGCCGCCCTGGGGAACCGCTGTGCGGGAAGGATCATCGGCATACCGGGAACCAATATCAGCGCCGGGAAGCTTGAGGATCTAAAAGAAGAACTTTCTCGGCAATAGCCCTGCCTTCTCTTTCGGAAAGCAGTGCGCCGATGATTGCCGCGGCGAATTCACCCGCAGTCCCCGCTGCCCGGCCCGTAAGAATGTTGCCGTCCCGGACTACACGGTCTTCCGTCCACTGAGCGGCCCTGTTCAGAGCAGAAGAAACCTCCTTCTCCATGCCCGGAAAGCAGGTGTAGCGTTTCCCCGCCAGGAGGCCCAGAGGCGCAAGTATCACCGCAGGTGCGGCGCAGATGGCGGCAATCAGTTTCCCCTCTCCCGCCATCTCCCGGATAAAGCTTCCGGCCTCCGCCCGGGCGGCTATGTTCGCGGCTCCCGGCATGCCCCCCGGACAGAGCACGGCGTCCCAGCCGGCTGCCTTGAGGGTACAGTCTCTAAAAAGTACATCGGCCTTTACCGCAATGCCATGGGAACCATTCACTTCCTGCGATGATCCAAGAGACAGGGTGACAACCTCAATCCCTGCCCTGCGGAGGTAATCGACAGGCGTTATCGCCTCGACCTCTTCAAAACCTTCAGCCAGAAAAACCAGGGCTTTTTTTGCCATTCCGGATACTCCTTTGAGAACAAGGTAAGAGAATTCTACCCTGAAGACGGCGGCGGCGCAACACGGAAGGCGTTTAACCGCCGCACGAGCCCCACCGCTAATCCTTATGCGGAAACCGCTATTTTTTCCCTCACCATTTCACCGACAATCTGGGCGGGGGTTTTGTGTTCGGCTTCGGCCTTGGTTATGAGGTAATTCATGGTTAAGGCGTCGTAGCCCATATACCGCGCCTCAAGCCGGCTCAAATAGCCTGTTCCATTGGGGCCAAGTTCAATATCGGCGCGGGTTATCTCGTCGTCCAACGCCCAAGCTTCTTCGCGGGTCATTCGTTCCATAAGCGTCTCCTATAGTCCCAGTTTCTCACGGAAACTCCTGCGGCACTTCATGGCGTGAAACACGCTGAGAATACCGTCGCCAACCGGATTATAGCCGATTTCAAGCAGGTTACCTGCGCAGTCAAAGCCTAAAAGTGCGTACTTGCTGCTATAACCGACCATCGGCGCATCATAGATTCTTGTTCTGACGGCATGACGAATGTCTTCTTCGCTGTAACCGTGTCTGAACGCCGAATCTATGAACTCAATCGCCGGCTCCATACCCTGACTATACCGCACTCAGCCGCTTGTAGCAAGAAAAGAAAACGC
>JAIRXN010000186.1 GCA_031268245.1 Treponema sp.
TGCCGATCCATGTGGTTCCTTCGTATTCGTGGAGTATCCAGTCTTCCCTGTCGATATGCCAGCGGAGTTCCTGTTTGTCATGGTAAAAATACATCTCTTCGATATCGTCAATACCATCCTCGGCATCCGGGATGACAAAAAAAGAATAGCGCTCCTCCGGCGGGGAACTTCGGTCCGCCTCTCCGGCGGAGCTTCCGGACTCCGTTTCACCCTGGTAATACACCAGGCAGATAAAACCGTAGCTGATCGCCGGTTCCGTGCGTGAACAGGCGCAGAGAAGCAAAAAGAATAAAAACATGCCGAAAACGGCGGAGTACCTGACTTTCAAACCTTGTTTGCTCCTCAGTTCAATATAGTGGCGGATTGTTTACTTTTCAATATCTATGAAGGGAGGGCTCCTTCTTCTATACTTAATTAATGATCCGTCTGTTTGCCTTGATGACGCTGGTTTTATGTTTTCCATACTTTATCCTGAGTCAGACGAGTCCCGCAGCCCCGGCCGGGCCTATACCCGGAGATTCTCCTCTTGAAAGCCTGAAAAACCTCCTTGATGAGCGTGAAATATCCTGGGAAGAGGGACGGATCTATCCCTTTGAAGATGTTTTTGATACGGCGGAAGAGGGGAAGTCCCCGTCTGTATTCATCAGGCTCCCGGCAAAAAACCGGCCTGAAAATGAAGAGCCCTGGACTTTTGTGCTTCTCTGCCCCCTTAACGGAGAGGAGGGGAAGTTTCTCTTTTCCGCGGAAACCGCCCTTGCGTTTGTCAGGGAAATAACAGCCATGGAGGAGATTCCTGTGGACTGCTTTGCCGCTTTTCCCGGCGATGAGGAGGCGCCCCCGGAGGGGGAAGAGGTTTTTCCTGCGGCGGATAGCATCATAAACGATCCGTTTTATACCCTGATTTTCAGGCTTGAGCCTGCGGAACACCCCGGTTCGCTCGTTTTCCGTCATGGTACGGAATCTTCCCTTGTTCAGCTTGATATGCTTAAACCCCTGCCCCGGCTCTGTAATGAGGAGAATATCGCATACAGTTTTGGGGAACCCGCCGAACTTCTCAGGCTCGGCATTGCGGAGTCCAGCCCGTACCTCCGGAAGCTCCAGAGTCAGGGCTTCAGGGCCCTGCAGGCGGAGGCGCGGGAAGGCAGCCGTCCCATTGATCCTGAAGCCCTGGGCAGACTGATTGCCCGTTATGCGGTACAAACGGACATTTACCGGGATGATTCATCCCTGCATTACAACTTTTTGTCCCTGGCAGGGCATACTTTTTTCCTTTCGGAAGGGCTTATACTGACCGTTTTTCTTTTCTGCAACGCATGCAGCCTTGTGTGGTTCATAGCGGTGGTTTTACGGAACGGAAGAAAACACAGATCCCCTCTGGCGGAAATTTTTGGGGCCGCCGCCCTCATTTCAATGAATGCGGAAATGTTTGTCGCTCTGGCGGTTAATATTATCTATCTCCCCTTTCTTCTGGGCGCCTTCCTGGTGCTGCTTCTGGGTAGAATCCTGAAAAACCCTGTCCTGGTATGGATCTGCGCAATCCTTGCTCCCCTCCCGCTGATGCTGCTCCCCCTGCTTTACCGGGACGGTTTCCCCGCTTACCTGGAACTTCTTGCAGATGCAGGGCACAGGCGGCTTCTGCTCGCCGCCCTGCTGATTCTTCCCTTCCTGCTGCTTCTGCTCCGCTCTCTTGCCCTGAGTGTGGTTACCATGAAAAATCGAGAATGAGGCCGTTTTCCGCAGAGAGGATAGCGGCCGGGGTTATAGAAAAACGCGCCCTTTTACCGTTTTCTTCGAGCTTTGCTTCCCCGGGCAGTTCCGTAAGGGGATTCCCCTTCCCGTCTTTTGCCGCAAGTGAAACCGTTCCGGGCGCGGTAAAGCTCAATTCCCATACATAATCCTTTGAAAACCGCTCAAAGATTGCGATAAGCTGCGGATCGTAGGGCTTTCCGCCGGGATTCAGGCAGAGGGAGAGCCGTTTTTTGCCGTTTTCACTCTGATAGAAGGCTCTCTCCCCACATGCGTCGAGAAACGGGAGTAGGTTCTCCACCGAAGAAAATTCCATTTCGGCGCGAAGGAGGGTATCGTTTCCTTCATCCTTTTGAGAAAATGCTTTTAACTTCATTCCGGGAAGCCGTTCAAGGCTTCGCTCCAGATCCGCCTTTCCCGCGGGGATGATCGGCCAGGACTCGTTGCCGTCGAGACGTCCAAGGGATTCAAATTCCCGCAGGATACGGTATTCCAGGGATATACGGCCCTTTCCCTCCGCGTCGACGGAAATACCGGCCTTTACACCGATACAGGAAACCAGGAACAGGGAAAGAAAGAGGAGAGAGGGAAACAACTTTTTATGCATGTTTAAAATTCCTCGGAATGGATGCTCATGTCCTGAATACGAACCGGCAGATCACGCTCGACCATTTGAAAAGCCTTCTGGAGTACCGTTTCGCCGAAACTGCGGGAATTGGAAACCAGGGCGCCTCCGATCTGGGCAAAACTCAGGGAATTCTGGAGATCTACCTCGGCAACGCTCATGTTGAACCTGCGCTGAAGCTTATCCTTGAGGGAACGGATTATCCGCCGTTTTTCCTTTATGTTGTCCACTTCCGGAATTTCAAAAATAAACTGAATCATGGACACGATCATTGATACCCCAATACTACTGGTGTACAGACTATTCTGCCGATTATTATACTGAATAGATGTATGCCTTGCTAAGCCCCTGCCTCCGCCTTCGCTCCCGCGGAGTCCGGCGGAGAGTTCCGCTATTTCTCGCCTTTCTCACGATCTCCCTTTGTCCGGCATCCGTCACGGCTCAGGAGGCTGATTTTACCGAAAAATACCCCCTTCTGGAAGCCTCCGCTCCTGAAAAAACGGAAAGTCCCGCCCTGGAGATGGACATCGAAGCCCTGAAAAAACGTATCACCGAAGAAGCGAAGACAGAACTGGCCAGTTTTCAACTGGGAGATACGGATGTGGATCTCTTTATTTCAGGTTTCTGGAACAGCACCCTGCAGGCCAATTACGGCTTCTCCTATAACCGGGAATTCAATCAATTTTACGCCAAATCTGAAGATTCTCCGATACTTTTTACACAGGAAGCGGATCTTACGCTCTCACTCTGGATACGGGAACGCTGGTTTTTGGAAGCCAGTTTTCAGGAAGACGGGAATGCGCCCAATGTAAACACATACCGGGCAGGTTATCAGGGTATGGGTAACGAGCCGGTTCAGTATGTCGGCGTCGGCAATACGGGTCTCGATTTCCCGCGCTTCCCCTATCTCGATCTGGGAGGAGACAACCCTTACGCATTCGGGCTTTACGGAAAATTCGGCGGCGGGGACATCAAATTCCACAGTCTCTTCCGTTACGATATGGGCGCCAGGGAGGAACGGGTCTTTGTGGGAAACCGGGAGAGAAGCTACAGCTATACCGAACTTAAAAATCCTCTCCGTTACCGTTCCTTTGTCCTTCCCGATAACAATCTGGATCAGGCCCCCCAGGTCTACCTTGAAGATAAAAACGGCGACCTATTGGATAACCAGGGCCGCCATTGGAGACTGGCTCTGCCCGGCGAGTATGCCTCCGGAGCTGCGGCGGGTCTTGTGGAACTGAGTACAAGTCCTGAAGGCATGGTTGCCGTTGCGTACAGCAAGAACGGGAACGGACAGCCCTGGAATTTTTCACTGGGAAGCTATACTGCTGCGGGGAGCGGTTTTCTCGCGGATGTACAGGACTGGTTCGGCCCGGATCACGATCTTGCCTCTTATCCCCAATGCGGAGACATCCCGGGTCTCAGGCGGCCGGGGGATCTGCTCCTCAGTAATGGGGCGAGGGTTCTCGTGCTCCGGGAAGGCGGTGCTTTTTCCCCCTTTGAAAACCTCTCCCGCTACGAGGCCCCTTCCAGCGCTACTGCCAATGCGGAACTGGTAACCCTTTCAACCGGGGATCGTGTTCCGGGCTACAGGGTTCTCTCCCTGGACGACGCATCGGTCGCCGCAACCCTTCCCTTCTATGCCCGCAGTGAAATCCGCAGAGGTATCTATGAACTTATCCGGGAGGAAACTGCAAGGGACAGAAGGAAGCCGGAAGCCCGCTGGCCCATGGCGGATCGTTATGGAGAATTATATCTTCCCGGTTCCTGGAAGAATCCTGCGGATCTGGGCATCCGCTTTACCAACTACAGTTCCGCAGGTTCCTATGCCATCGGTACGGATGTGGTACCCGGTTCCGTACAGGTTTTCAGGGGAGGCCTTGAGGATTCTTCCTCCAGTTTTGATGAAAACAGCGGAACGGTGCGCCTCTCCAGCCCTGCGGGTTTCAACGAAGTTATCCGCATCCGTTACCTTAAAAAAAGCGCCGGTTCGGATCTGGGAAGCCTGGTAGCAGGACTCGGCGCCGTCTACGAAAATTCCGGTCCTTTAAGCGCGGGACTCGGCCTGGGGCTCCGCTGGAATATGCAGGCTATGCAGTTACCGGGAACCACACCGCAGACTTTTTCCGAGGAAGGCGCAACCAATCCGGGAACCGTCGGTCTCGGCGCTGAAACTTCCTGGGAGACTGAAAACATGAAGGCCCGCGTCACTCTTGGCGCGGGTTTTGAGCAGAACGATACATCGAGTCTCTACCGGGCCGCGGGCATGGAGAGTTCGGAACTGACAATGAATCTTCCCGCTCAGGACAGTTTCGATTCCGAAGCGCCGGGTTATATCATGGGAGGATTATACGGGGAACTCTCTTCCGCAAACCAGTGGAATCTCATCTATCAGAATTATCAGGAAAGTACTGCCCTGGGAACTACAATCCGTGAAATAGGCTGGGACGGAGCCAGAGAGGTAAGCGGGAAGACAGGGCCCTTCCCCGTGAGGGATCCTCTCCTCACCGATAAAACGGATATTTTGGGCGCCGAATTCAGCCTGGGTTCCGGCAAGACCTGGGCCGGTTTTGAAGTTCCGCTGGGGGATGAAGGAAGTATACTGGAGGAAACTAAGGCAATAGAAGTGCCTTTCCGTTTTCATTCTTTTGGCGGAGACTATTCGGATTTCGTCCTTATTCTGCAGATCGGCGCCCTTTCGGAAAAGGACAGTCCGTTTACGGAGAATCCGGCGCTGATTATGGAACGGCAGATCTACCCTTCCCCGCAGAGCAGTCCCGGGAATCCCGCCGCCTTCGGTTCCGAAGCCAGGATAGAAACAGTGCAGCTCAATGATGAAGACCGGAGAAAACTCCGGGGCGCCGCATATCTGCGAATCATAGCCCTCAAGCAGGGACTTTCCTCCGTGGACGGAACGATACTTCTGGCCCCTCCGATCCTCCATGCATCTCCATTCAGGCCGGTCATTGTAAAAGACGGCGTCATTAAAGGCGCCAGGGACTCAACCGGTCAAAGCTCCGTTTCCGCCAGAGAGTGGCTCGACGAATCCCTTGGACTAAAATACGGCGATATTATCGGCCGGCTTCATCCTTCCGGAGATCAAAAGGTACTGCAGGCCGGATGGGAACAGCTTGCAGGCGGAGAAAACCCCGGCGTTGACGGAAGAACTGCCGGGATTCCCCTCTCCGAATACCGGGTCTTGAGCTTTTTCTTTAAGGCGCCCGCATTTTCAAACCGGATGCCGGCGCGTCTGCGTTTTTTGCTTGGCCGGGGGCCGGAATCCCTGGGCAGCGATCGGGAGACGTATCTTGAGGGAGCCGTACCCCTTTCGGCCTTTGTTCCCGGAGAGTGGAATAAGGTTGAAGTCCGGTACGCGGGACTCGGGCAGGGAATTTCCGTTGAAGGAAACGGTGTTCCGGGAGCATCCTTCACGTACCGGCCTTCCCTGGAATCCCGTTCCGGGGAAATTGTCCCGGGAAAATCAGGATACACAGCTTTTTTTATTGATTCCGAAGGACTAAAGGTTCCGGACGGCGGTTTTTCCCTGGATGAGATTATCCTGGAAGACTCCGCTCCTGCCTTCAGGCTCAATGGAGGTACTGCGTTTGAATGGAAACGCCCCGGTACTTTACTCCAGATGGGAAAAACGATCGTTTTTTCCGATCCTGTCTTCAATACTGTCCTTGAGACAGGGCTGCGGGGGGATCCTTTTATCGCAGAATCGGTAGGTTCAGGCGGTATAATCAGCCGTTCCGGCGGAGAGCTAAAGGTACTCGGCGCCGATATAAAGGGAAACTATGGACTTACCTGGCAGGACAATAACCTGAACGGAGAAGGTTCCGATATATACTGGGATGCGGGACACAGCATCTCCCGGGCCTGGGGGCCCCTCTCCGCGGCGGAAAACTTCGGCCTCTCTCCCGAAGACGGAACCATGGAACACAGTATGGAACTTACGCTCTCGCGGTTCCTGCGGAGCAGGGTGAATGCGGAGACAAGCCTTGAAGAGGACATACTGGACAGGAACTGGGAATTCCAGACAAGCTGGGCTCCTCCCCGTGTGTATATCCCCACACCGACCCTGAATCTCGATGCGGGCTGGAAAGAGGATGAAGAAGGCGCCTGGATTGAAGATTACGGCAGGGCCTGGGCGGAAAGCTGGGGAAAAATGGCCCCCGACCTGGGAGGCGGAGCCAGGGAACGGAATATTCACGGCCTGGGCTCCCTGAATCTTGGTACAAGACCTCTGGGCGTCAGCCTCAACCTGGAAGGCGCCAGCAATTTTACGGCGCTCAGCAACAGTACAATTTCTACCAGCTCAAGCAGGCTAGATTTTCCCCTCAATCTGAATCCGGTAAATATCCTCTTCCGGGGTGAACGGACTTTCAGCAGGAGCCTTGCCTTTTCCGGCGCCGATGCTCTGGATGACGGGGAACTCTACTGGAACAGCATCAACGATTCCCTTCCCCTCTGGCGGCTCTTCCCCCTCTACTCCCTGTGGAGCGATGATTCGAGAAGAGCCATGGAAGAAGGCCCGGGAAGCGCCCTCTCTTCCCCCCAAACCGATTATTCTTCCTTTAATGACAAGTATAGTATCCAGGGCCAATTTCCCGGCCGCTACGATATCAAGGCTTTTTTTATTCCTTCCAGCGCGGGGATCAATATCGGCAGAGTGCTTGAAAAACGCATGGATACCAACAGGGATACTCTGAACTGGGGAGGAAACCTGGGATTTTCCGCGGTGAATATGTTCGGCGCCTTCGGGGTCTACCCCCTTGTTTCATTCTATGAAGGAGACGAGTATGCCCATGCCCTGGAACTTTCCGTGGCCCAGCCCCGAAGGGAAGACGGCTCCCATTTCTTTGAAGATGATTCTTTCCGCATACAGTCAAGTTTCGATGCATCGTTTCACGGCTTTACCGGAGAAGAGTTGGCCTTGAACAATACCGCCACGGCAAGCTTCAACGGCAGCGGATTTTCCGCGGGGACAAGCCAGAACTGGCTTGAAAGCATGGAACTTTCATGGACCGTTCCCACAAAGAAGAGCCTGCTCAGCGTGTTTTACAATTTTGTTGCCGGTGCGGTAAGAACTCAAGGTTCCTGGCTTAAACTTTCGGAATTGCTGGATTCAGAGTATGAACAATTCAGAAGAGAAAAGGTAGAACTGGCGATCTCCCGCACCATAAACCAGAACGATTACCTGACATGGAACCTTATTCTGGGTCACGAATCAATTATCCGCATCCTGGGACGCCTTGATTTTTCAGTCTTTGCCAAACTCGACATAGCTCAAGATGAAACCTCCAAAACCCTTTCATTCCTGGGGACTATCGGCACTACCCTCAAGGTCTTCTTCTGATTCCGCTTCAGACTGGACTTCCTCCCCGGCGGCTTCCGCCGCTTCTGCTTCGGCAGCCTCTTTTTCGGCTTTGGCGGCGGCCTGTTCGGTTTCGGTGATGAGCGCAAGGATCTCATTCCGGTTGGCCTCGCTTACCCGCTCATCCGCGGCCAGTTCCCGCAGGACATCCATATCGGAATAGCCGTCGGTAATGGCCGCCCTGAGTTCCGTCAGCCCTTCGGGATTCTCCCCGTCCGCGACAAAAAAGAGCTTTGCGATGGTAAAACGGAGATCCGAACGTTTCGGATCAGTACTGTTCTGGGGAAGACTGTTGAGGGTTTCCCGGTACTGCTCTATTGCCCGGGCGAAGAAACCGGCCCCTTCCAGAACCTGGCCATACTCATAGCTCACCTTGGGATCGGAATTGTTGGCCAGCCACTTGTCATAGTTATCCATAGCCTCCACCTTGTTCTGTTTCCATTGGGTACGGGCCAGAAGAAGAAGGCTGTCCGCCGAATCCTTGAGAGCAAATTCATAGCGGGAGAGAACCTCCTCGGCTTCAGGATACTTTTTTGAGGCATAGAGAAGCAGCGCATAGTTGTAGCCATCGTCAGCGCTTTCGGGAACCATGACAAGGAGCTTCTTGTAGTGGGTCTCCGCCTTGTCAAATTCTTCATTTTTAAGCCTGGCAAAAGCCGCGGCTTTAAGAGCCATCGCGTTTTGGGGATCTTTTTTTAGAATAGCCTCGAATTTCTTTGCCGCATCCTCATAACGGCCCAACTCGAAATCTATGCGCCCCAAATTGTATTCCGAAGCATTCTTGGTCTTGTCTACAAAACGCGCCCGGCTAAGCCATTTTTCCGCTTCTTCCCATTTTCCCAGCTCGAAGTAGGCCATGCCGATACTGTAGTACTCTTCCGCCGAAGCTACGCCCCTGGAAAGGCAGCCCGAAACGAAAAACAGGATAAACATTATGAGCGGCAGAAAAAACAGCTTCATTTTCTATTATTGAGCACCGTGTCCTCAATCTCCCGGAGTTGGGCGCGGTAGAGGCCCGTGATATTGATCCCGTAATCGGCGATAAGCTGGATGATGTTCCGGGGCTTTTCTTCCCCGTCCCGGCCATTGATCCTGTCCCCCGCGTCTCCGAGCCCCGGCATGATATAGGCCGCCTCGTTCAAGACCGGATCCATCCAAACCGTATACACCTGACAATTATCCAGGGCGCGGACCACCCTCAAGGCCCCCTTCAATGCGGCGATTACGTTGAAGAACTGTATGGATCTGGGCTTTATCCCTTCGCCGGTAAGGTACTTTACTACAGTTACAAGACTGCCGCCCGTGGCGTTCATGGGATCGGCAAAGATGAGGTCTTTCCCATCCAGCACTTTGAGATCGAAGAAAGACTTATCCAGATCCAGAATATACTCCATGTCGTTTTCGTGCTTCTTTTCGTCCCGCTTGATCCTGAAAAGGGCAAAGGGAGTCACATAGCCGTGGGAGGAATACTCCTGAATCTCCTTGCTCATGATCATCGAAGGCAGCAGAGCTCCCCGGAGCATGACGCACATCACCGTATTTTCGATCATGCTGTCAACGTTGGTAATCTTGTGAACGGCAAAATTCTGTACCGGAACGCTTACCGGAGTCTTTACTATGAGATAATTTTTGTTTACGCCGGGCTTTCCCCCATAGGCCAGCTTGAAGAGCATTTCATAGGATCTCTGGATATAGTAGACAAATTCCTGGTTTTCGGTGTTCACATCCCGGAGCTTGGCGATAACCTGGGAGGCTTCCGCATGGCTTTCCTGGGGCATGATGAAGGAATAGACCTTCAAACCCGGCTCCTGCCTGCAGATGTCCTGCATAAGAAGCCCCATCTCGTTGTAAAGTACGATAAGCTTATCTTCTTCATCCCGGGCCTTCTGCCCAAAGGAACCGGCGGCGAGGATCCGGTATGAATCCATGGCCCTGGTATAAAGACCGTTCATCCGCAAAAGATAATCCCGGTCTCCGTCATTCAAGTACCCGTCAAGATCCTCGGCTTTGAGAATAACCTTGTTCATGAGAAAGAGTATATTTTTATAGACGGTTTTCCGCAATATACCACGGGGAGATTTTTTATTGGCCGATTTTTCATTTTGAAGCTATGCGTGTATTTTAATTTTTTTCAAAATACTTTATCATAAGCTTGTAAGGGGGTTTTCTTCATGAGAATTACTACACGAGGCCGTTATGCGCTGCGGGCGTCCTTGG
Source organism: Treponema sp. (assembly GCA_031268245.1). Lineage (GTDB taxonomy): Bacteria > Spirochaetota > Spirochaetia > Treponematales > Breznakiellaceae > JAIRNJ01. Next base: position 9,966 of record JAIRXN010000186.1, read on the forward strand.
CCCTTGCAAAAATCAGCAAAAACGGGGAACCTGTCTCCATCAACACTCTTTCGGAGGAGGAAAACATTTCTTCCGTGTTTTTGGAGCAAATTTTCTTTAAGCTCAGGAAGGCGGGCATTGTTTCATCAGTCCGGGGACCCGGCGGCGGCTTCTGCTTTGCCCAGCCTCTGAATAAACTCACCGTCAAGGCCGTTATGGATGCCGCAGGTGAGGATCTGGAGGTGAGTCTCTGTGAAAAACATGAGGAAGAATGCGCCAGAGAGGCGGGTTGTATGGCTCATCAGGTCTGGGTAGATGTTACCGCCCTTATGAATGACTACCTGCGGAGTCTCAGTCTGGCGGACATTCTGGCACGGGGTGTGAAAAAACGGAGTAAAGTACTGGAAAATGCCGCTTCCTAAATTTTTTAATCAGCGCTTTGCCGGCGATAAAGAGGCCTACCGCAGGATAACCGATGCTTTCCGCAGATACCGCAAGGGAGCCACCGTGGCGGATATAGTAGCCGCTACCGCCCTGCCCCTGGAGAAAGTCCGGGAATTGGTTCCGCTGGCCGCCGATGAATTTTCAGCCAGGCTTGAAGTAACCGAATCTTCGGAGATTCGCTATTCCTTTCCCCACGGCTTTACCAGCCGTTACCGCGGTTTTGCCGTAAGTTTCAAACGTTTTACGGAAAAATTCCTGAACGGTTTCAAAATTGCCGCTTCTTTCCTGTTCAAGATCTGGATCATGTTCATGCTGGTAGGCTATTTTGCCTTTTTCATGCTTATTGCCCTTGCAAGTCTTGTACTCTCCGTTGCAGGTTCCTCCAATTCCTCAAGCCGTTCCCGGAATAGCGGCGGCGGCTTCTACCTTGCCTCATCGATCTTCAACCTGATCATTCGGCTCTGGTTTTACTCGGAACTGACAAAAAGCGTTGACCGGGCTTTTTATGACGGCTCTTACCCGCAAAAACAGAAACCCAAAGGGAAACCCCTGCACAGAGCGATCTTTTCCTTTGTATTCGGGGATGGAAATCCCTCTGCAAACTGGGAAGAACGGGAACAGAAAGCGGTCATTGCCTATATCCAGGCCAACCGGGGCGTGATCGGCCTGCCGGAATTCATGCTTCTTACCGGGGCAAAACCCGATAAGGCCGAAGAGGAGATCATGACCTACTGTTCCCGTTACGGCGGCAGCCCGGAAGTAACCGAAGGCGGAACCATCGTATACCGTTTTGACGAACTCCTTAAACGCCAGGATCTGCGGGATAGATCCTTCGGCGGCAGCGCTCCCCTACGGCCTTTGGGCATCTTCTCCGGCAACGAAAAGAAGATGAATACCGCCTTTAGCCTGATCAATGGAGTGAATCTCCTCTTTGGCAGCTACTTCTTCTGGAACTCACTCAACACCGGGGCGATCCTTACCCAGGCCCAGTTCCACGCTTCCTCTTACCTCTACGGTTTCTCCTATGTGCTCCTCTCATCCTTTATTGCAGATCCTCTCCCCCTGCTTACCTTTGTGCTCGGCCTTGTGCCTATAGCCTTTTCCTTCTTTTTCTGGCTTATTCCGGCCCTGCGCTATCTGGGGCTCCGAGGGGACAACGAAGAGATAAAAATGGAAAATCTCCGCCGTCTCTCTTACAGCCGAATCTGGGAACAGGGCAAGGATATAAAAGAAAGCGACATTGAGGCGCCTTCCGCGGCTTGCAACCCCAAAAAATTCTCCGAAGCCAGGGAAAAAATCATGAAGGAGATGGGAGCCTATTCCATGCCCGAAATCAGCGCGGAAGGAAAGGAGGCGGTCTACAGCTTCCCGGATTTGGAGCGCGAAAAGGAAGAACTGGAAAAATACCGTTCCGCACTGCCCGCCGGGGCGCCGGATCTGGGAAAAACCATATTCGATACGGAGAATTAGGAACTGCGCAGATCCTTAGGGGAAGAGAAACCGTTCCGTATTCCGCACAATGCTTTCAAATTCCATAAAACAGGTTCTTGTTTCAGGCAGCGATCTGAGGAAATGTTCGCCATAACGCTTCTTGAGCAGTCTTCCGTCCAGTACCGCTATCACTCCCCTGTCGCTGGAACGGCGCATGAGCCTGCCGAAACCCTGTTTGAACTTCATCACCGATTCGGGAAGGGAAAGTTCCATAAAAGCATTTCCGCCGTATTTTTCTACCGCCTCCCGCCGGGCTTCAAATACCGGATCTTTTGGGGTTCTGAAGGGGAGACGGCAGAGGATCACGAGGCGCAGGGTATCCCCCGGCGCATCAACTCCTTCCCAGAAACTGTCGGTAGCAAAGAGAACACTGGCCCGGTCTTCCAGAAAGGCAGCCAGTAGACGGGCCCGGTCATCGTCTCCCTGTTTGAGGCAGCGAATACCCTGCCGCTGCAGTTCCGGCTGAGCCGCATTGTAGGCGCTTTTAAGGGAAAGATAGGAGGTAAAGAGAATCAGAGCCGAGCCTCCGGCAGCCAGGGTCAGGGCAAGGGCCGCATAATCAACAAATTCCTGGTAGGAGGCTTCGTCGGGCAGGGGCGCGTCGGTGGGAACCGCCAGAAGCACGTTTTCGGAATACGGAAAGGGTGAAGGGAAGATACCCATCATGGTTTCCCGTTCCGGGTCGAGGGCCGCGCCGTTTCTCCCCGCCCAATAGTTAAAGGAACCTGAAATCGTAAGCGTGGCGGAAGTGCAGATAACCGTCTTGTTCGGCCTGAAGAGGGCTTCGTCAAGACCGGGAGCCACATCCACCGGAGTTTCACTGAATACCGTCCATGCGTCCGCTCCCGTTCCCCTCTTCTCTATCCAGAGCACCTCCTTTTCCCGTTCCCGGTACTCGACAAAGGCGAGACAAATGCTCCCCACGGTCTCAAGACGCCTCAGTATGGATTTTGTCTCCCAGACAGCAGGATCATCCTGGTCATTTTCGTGTATGTTTTCCAGCATCTCCCTGATCCGTGCGACCAGAAGATCTATCTTTTTACGGAGACCGGTCAGGGGAGAGGCAAGAGAAAAGGCGCCCTCTTCGGTCCGCGGACAGAGACGGAATACACCCTCTTCACCACAGAGGGCCAGAGCAAGCTGATCCAGTACATCCATGGCGTCCCGGATTCCTTCCATTGCCGCGGCAGCCTCATCAAGAGGGGAACCTTCGCCTTTCAGGCTCGGTTGAGGAGCAAGCGGCGCAGCTTTGCCTCCCTTACTACCGCAGATATCCGCCAGCCTGAGAAGCAAACCGGAACGTTTTGCCCTGCGTCTGCGGTAAAGCCTTCCCAACTGCCTGGCCAGACCCGGACGGCTGAAAGTTTTTGAAAAAAAATCCGTGGCTGCCCCTTCCATGGTATGAGCCTCGTCTATAATCACCCGCCGGTAGGGCGGCAGCACCACTGTTACATCGTAACCGGCCCCCTCATGCCTGGCTGCAAGATCTGCAAAAAGAAGATGATGATTCACCACAACGAGTTTGGCGTCGGCAGCCTCCTTGCGCAGGGCAAGGACAAAACAGCGTTCCCTTTCGGGACAACGGAGACCCATGCACATATCCGCTTCCGAACATATCCGTGACCAGATCCCCTCCTGGGGTAAAAAGGAAAGATCCGAATGGCTGCCTGATTTTGTAGTCTCCACCCAGGCCGCAATACGCCGCAGCTCTTCATATTCTTCCTCATCAAGCAATGGTTCCATAAGGGCATCTGTCAAGCGGCGGCGGCAGAGATAGTTGCCCCGGCCCTTCATCAGTACGGCCTTGATCTGCTTCCGCTCCGCCGGAGAAAGGGCGGACAAAACCAGAGGAATGTCCTTATCGAAAAGCTGCTGCTGCAGAGTGATGGTGGCTGTAGAAACGACGATCCGCTCTCTATTGTCCAGTGCATAACGGACCGAGGGAAGAAGGTATGCAAAACTCTTGCCCACTCCGGTTCCCGCTTCCGCCGCGGCAACAGCATTCCCGTTAAAGGCCTTAACAATAAGCTTCATCAGGTTCAACTGGGATTCCCGGATCTCGTAGGCGGGAAGTCTTTTCGCAACCGCTCCTCCCGGCTCCAGAGCCCGGATGATCCTGCCGGCCTCCAGGGCCTTGTACTGCCGCCTCCTGACAGGTTCGGCCACCACATAGACTTTTTCCACAGCATTATCGGTTATGTAGGCCCCCAGCCCCGCCTCCCCCGCCCTGCCGGAAATGACAAGATCATTGTCGCTGGGAGTGAGAAACCCGGAAGGATGATTGTGGATAAACACGTCAGGAAGGGAACCCGGATCATCCATTTCTGCATTTTTAAGGAGGGCGGGAACGGAAGTTTCATTCCCCCGTGCAAGGATCTTTATCCGGCTTACCAACCCCCCTTCATCCAGCCAGCCGGCGGCAAAAACCTCATTCCCTCCGGCATCTTCAATTGCCTCCCTGAGTCTTTCGATACAATTCCCGCCAAACCGTTCCGCTGCCCGCATGCACAAGCCTCCTCCTGGCGGCGTCATACCATCAACTTCCTTACGCTCGTGGCACGAAGGGACACATGCACAAGCCGCCTCCTGGCGGCGTCATACCATCAACTTCCTTACGCTCGGGCCCGAAGGGACACATGCACAAGCCACCTCCTGGCGGCGTCGTACCATCAACTTCCCTACGCTCGTGGCCCGAGGGGACACAACATTTGAAGAATACAATGGAAGGGCCTCAAGAGTGAAGCATCTTCGCCATTCCATTGACATGAAAACCAGTCCCGCATATAGTTTATTGATACCATGAGAGACTAGCTCATCTGGATAGAGCGTCAGCCTCCGGAGCTGAAGGTGGTGGGTTCGAGTCCCGCGTCTCTCATAATTTTGAGATACTGCTGATAGCGTTACGATATTCCGATAAAAGCAGCCATAACTCTCATAATGCGGGACTCGAAGCTTTTTTGCGGCCCGGAAGAGGCAAAAGCCTCTGCAGGGCAAAGCCGCACGGATGCGGGTTTAGCAAAAAAAGCCGGCCCGGAGAGAGGCAACAGGATGTTGCCGACCGGAGGGGAGTCCCGCGTCTCTCAAAATATTTTTATACAGCCGGTAATATTACTGAATTCCCAAAACGTAACTATGACTCCAATCTGCGGGACTCGAAGCTTTTGTGCGGCCCGTGTA
>JAIRXN010000219.1 GCA_031268245.1 Treponema sp.
CTGGTACGATGAGTTTGTGAAGAAGGCGAAAACCGCCGTTGAATCCAGTAATCAGACCGAGGAAGCGGACCCCCTGCGGGGAGAAGCCCTCAGCCCGGCTGAAAAAGACCGGGCGTTTAACGAACTGATAGGCGAAAAGGGGAAACTAGACGAGTTTGTGAAAAGGCTGGCGGATACTCATAACCAGGACTACAGCACCTGGCAGGCGGTAGACGAGGAGGATGCGGCGGAACGCGGCCGGCAGATGGAGATTACCGGCACCCTGCACCGGAAACTTGCACATCCCACATGGCAATCGATCTTTAAGGCAAAAGGGGAAATGGGAAATATACAGCGTAAACAACTGCTGACGCTGATACGGAAAGCGCCGAGGGACTACCGGGCGCTTTATGCGGATGTGATGGAGCGGCCGGAATTCGCCGTAAGCGCGGAGGATACCACCGCGGCGGCCTTAAAGTATCGTATATCCGACAGCCGCAGAGAGGACATTGACAGCCTTACCCCGGAAAAATTACGGCTGTTAGCCGAACAACTTGACATAGAAGCCTATGCGGAAAAGTTCAGAACCGGGCGCGCCCTGTTTAATGAACCGGTAGAAAAGGCATACATAAAGCAGCTTCAGGAACAGCGCGCGGAAGTGGAGCAGACGCTTAAAGAAGTTGAGGCAGACCGGGGAGAAGACAATGCCTACCTTGAACGAATAGCCGGGAAACAATTCATGGATACGTTTAACCGGGCGGTTGCGGCCCGCGAAGAACTAACCCGGAGTAATGAAAAACTGGACAGGGCCATAGCTTCCGGAAAGAAGAATGCCGGTTTTTACACACGGATAGCGCAAAGGGCGACAGCAAACTATAACAGCATTGTCCAGACCCTTGAATCGCTTGCCCAGGCCCGGAAGCTGGAAATGGATGTGAGGGAAGCCCTGGAGAACCAGCGGATACATGATGCGGTACAGGCGGCGAAGAAGGAACTGAAAACCGAAGCCAGGGAAAAGATAGATGCGCTGAAGGACGAGTTTAAAAAGACCAGGGAACGGGAACGTACCAAGACATCCCTCCAAAAGAAGTTTGCGGTTATCATGGCCGTCAATGATCTGAAAGCGTACCAGAAAGACCTGAAGGAGCGGCAGGAAACGGCGAAGGAATTGACCCAGGCAAAACGCGGGGTAACAAATAGAATAAACCGCCCGGTAAATCCCCGCGAAGTGAACGCCGAGCAGGGGAGGGCGGCAGCCATAATCCAAAGGCTTGTAGAACCTTCCATGCTGGAAGGCATAGACCGTTTTATCGGCGGGATTGAGAAACCGTACCTCCGGACTATTTTTGAAACCTGGAAAATAGACGAGATACTCCGTACCGGGATAGTGAAAGATAAAACGCAGGCCACGCGGGATAAAATGACCCGGTTGTTTAGCAAAGAAAGTTTTGACGATTTGACTAATGAAGAAAAGAAGTACCTCTACCGGAAGATACCGCCCAAAGATTGGGCGTCGGCTCTGGGGCTGGAGAAGATAATCGAGCGGAGGAACGAAAACTACCCGGAGATGAACGGGGAAGCGGAACAGCAGATTGCTTTCAAATATCTGCCCCCTGATGTTTATTACCGGATTATGGACAAGCCGTTTTCCGAATGGACGCTGGAGGAAGGGGAAGGACTGGCAAAGATAATTGATGATCTTATTGTCCAGGGAAAAGAGATTTATAAAGCCAATATCGATGCGGAAAAGAGAAGAATACAGGAGTACCAAAGGGCGGTAGTAAAGACGATTGGCACGGTGGCATCGTCCGGACTCAACGATTCGCAGGAAGAAAAGGATAAAATACTCAACAAATACAACGAAGGAACCGGGGGAACCGCCCAGGCACAGGCACGGCGCAGGAAAGGCAGCGGGCCGCTGTTAGGCTATGCCGATATGAACATGTACCATTTTGCACGGATGCTGGATAACGGCGACACCAACGGGAAGAACAGCGCCGTACTGCACCGGAGGCAAGATGACGCATATAAACAAAAAATGGCGGCCATAGACACCCGCACGGAAAGAATTCAAAAAGTCATGAATGAACAGCATATTACCCAAACCGAATTATGGGAAAACGCTGTAGAAATTGACATTGGCAGTGAGAAGGGAAAAACAAAATTCACAGCGGCAGAACTTATCGGATTTATCAGCGCAAGCCGTGATTCGTATTCACGGGAAGCGGTAATGTACGGGAACCTTTTACAGGAGAAGGAACGCGGGCTTTACCAGTATGAAGGAGTAACGGATGCGGAACTTGGCCCCCTCTACGAACTGGCCGAAAGGCGTTTTAACCTGGTAATGAATGCCGCTGAAAAGCTGTTGGCAGACAAACCGGGTTACCGGCGGCTTATGGAGGCTATAGACGAAGATTTTACCGCAGGCGGCAAGCGATTGAGCGATGCCCTTATCAGGTATAACAACACCTACATGCCCATTGTTGAAAAGTACTTTCCGATAAACCGGCTATCACCCGTAAGCATACAAAGCGCTGATGCACAGTATGCCAAAGATTTATTGGGAGCTTCCTCCGGCGCTTTTAATTTACTTGTGGAAAATGGGTTTACCAATGAACGTCAGGAAATACCCGCACAGTACCAGACCGAGATCAAACTTGATATTCTTGGCGTATGGTCCGAAGCCGTAAGCAAAGAGGAACATTTTATGGCATACGGCCAACTGGTCAAAGACCTTAATGCCATATACAAAAAAAACCGTCAGGTAAAAGACACTATACAGCGAAGATACGGGCGGCCGGCCGTTGATTACATAAACAAGTACATCAATGAACTGGCAAACCCGAACCCTGAAAGGGTAAGGACATCGCTTGACAACGTGATTAAAATGATGAGAGGAAAAACGGCCGCCGCCTACCTGGGCTGGAAGGTTTCAACCATCGCAAAACAATTTATTACCAGCCCGGCTCCGTTCTTTGGATACATGAACCCCGTGGAATACTGGGGGACGTTTATTGAGTTTATAACCCGCAAGGAAGACACCTGGCGTGAAATAGCGGGCATGAGCGAACACATGAAACACCGGAGCGCAAACCTTTTAACCGAACTGGTGAAAGAGCAGGCCAGGCAGAAGTTTGAAAATAAAGCGGACGCGGCAATCAGCCGTATCAACAAAAAAGGCATGGAAGGGCTCGAATGGATAGACCGGATGTGTGTCGCCCCGGGGTGGCTTGTTTTATACCGGAAAGAATTCAGACGGTTGACTAACGGTAATAACGGTGTTACTCTGACAGAGATGGATGCTAAAGTAAAAGCGGCTCAATATGCTGACGACATAATAAGGGCGACACAGCCATCCCAGCGGCCTGAAGATATAGCCCCGCTTTTCAAAGGGAATAGTGAAGTTGGGAAAGCCGTTTTACAATTTACCCAGAGCCTTAACGTAATATGGCAGAATATCCGCTATGATATACCGCAGATGATTCGGGAACGGCGCTATGGCAATGCGGCGGGAATGATTATCGGTTATGCCCTTTCCGGTATACTGCTTGGCGCGATTACCGCAGGATTTGACGATGATGACGATGAAGCGGCGAAGGCAATGAAAATCGCCATGTGGTCAACATTGCAATTTACCGATGCCTTTCCAATTATCGGCAGCGAGGCAACGCATGCGGCGGAACTGCTTATAACTGGCAAAGCCCGGTATCAAAGCGGCCTAAATCTGGTTCCGGCATTTCAGAAGATAGCGGGCGCTGCTGAAAAAGGAATTAAAGGCGCGCAGGAAGAAGATTTTAACAAGCTCTTGAAAGCGGCAGCGGCAGCAGCCGAAGGAGCGGCTCTGTACAAAGGCTTGCCGGTATCCGGCATTAAAGAGGCCGGTCTCTTTTTAGGGATAGGTGACGGCGATGGGGAAATAAAGATCAATCCCGGAGCCGTTGTAGGAAGGAGGTAGCTTGTACTCATAAATCAAAAATCAGAAGAAATATATGACCTTATCCAGCCGTTTCCCGGCGAATTTGTAATTCCGTTTATTTATGCGAAACAGGAGCATATTATATGCTGCTGGCAGCGCATGGTAACGGGGCTGCTTCCGTATATAGAAAAGCACTGGATTATCTACGGGATTGACTACACCGTAAGCCCGGCCCAGCAGCAGGATACCGGCGGGACCCTTACCCTATTGACCGCGCTCCCCCCGGAGGCGGAACAGCTTGTAATCCGGCGTTCAACACC
>JAIRXN010000225.1 GCA_031268245.1 Treponema sp.
CTCTTGAATTGGGAAAAGATACCGGATGATACAAAAAATATGTTATATTTTTCGGTAGAGGATGGCATCGGCGCAGCGGTAATGTTTAACGGTAAGGTACAACGCGGCAATCATGGAATGGTTGGCGAAATCGGGCATACTACCGTCCGGGAAAACGGGAAACTATGCGCCTGTGGCAACTATGGATGCCTTGAAACTATTTCCTCAGATATCGCAATAATCGATCAAGCCTGTTCAATATTGAATGTCAAAAAAGAAAAAATTAATATAGACAAGCTGGTTGAAATTTCCAATGATGGTGATAAAAGGATAGAAAAGGATTTTATTGAAGCAGCGAAATGCCTTGCGATAACTCTCAGAAATACTTTCGCAATGTATGATCCCGATGAAATCGCCATTAACTGCCGCTGGCTTCTTGGGAAAAAAGACCTTTATTTTAAAATGATAGATAGCTTATACGATAACAATAACCTGATTGATCGGCGTAACACAACTATCCGTATGATAGACATAGATAATTTTGGTTTACGAAGTGCCGCTGCCATTGTGGCGACTCATGAAATGGAATCAATGGAGAGTACCATTTTCTCAGATCGCCGCTCATTAACGCTTGCATAAAAAGGAGAATACATCATGGAAACCGGGAAATACGGAAAAAAGTTAAAGGAATACACCGATATGTTGTTTAGGGACGCGCTGCAAAGTGATTTCAATAAACTTGGCGAAATAGCCGCCATGCTCCTCGACGCGAAAGCAGGCAAAAAAAGAATCTATATAGCCGGTAACGGCGGAAGCGCCGCCACGGCCAGTCATATGGCTAATGATTTAATAAAAGGCTGCCGGGTAGGTAAGAGTACCGGTTTACGTGCACTTGCTTTAACCGATCCCCTTCCGGTAATTACCTGCCTGGCAAATGATTTCAGCTACGATGATATTTTCTCAATTCAACTTGAAACCCAGGCTGATGAAGGGGATCTATTTGTCGTATATAGTGGAAGTGGTAACTCATTAAATATTGTCAAGGCTGTTGAAACGGCAAAGCGGATTGGACTGAAGACCATTGCCTTTACCGGCGGAAATGGAGGTAAATTAAAATCACTCTGTGATACGGTGATTATCGCTCCGTCGCCCGTTATGGAACAGATTGAAGACATACATATGTTTTATGAACATGCACTAGTAACGCTAATTCGGGAAGAACTTTCGGTAACGGCATGAAGCAGGAATACATCGGCTCTCTGGACATAGGAGGGACTAAAACCATCGCCGCCATTTGTGGGACTGATGGAACCATATATGAAAAAATGCAGTTTCCGACAAATCGCATGGACTACGTGGCGCATTTTACCAATTGCTGCGCTATACTACACAAGCTTGGTGAAAAAAAAAGAATAACCATTGAATCGCTTTTGGGTGTTGGTATCAATATGCCCGGGATGATGGATTATTCCCGGGGATTATTACTTCATGCTCCCTTCGCGTCCTGGAAAGATCTTCCGGTAAGGGATTTTTTCAGAAATCTCCTGAAAAAAGATACTGTATTCATAGATAACGATGTAAAATCCTGCGCCTTGGGAGAAAAGTATTTTGGCTTGAAAAATAAATATAAGGACTATATTTGGGTAACCATAAGTACCGGTATCGGCGCCGCGTTGGTTCTTGATGGAAAGATATATCGGGGTAATAATAATCTTGCCGGCGAATTAGGGCATATTAAAGTCGAATTTAATAATCCCAGGATCTGTACCTGTGGAAAAAAAGGCTGCCTGGAAGCATACGCTTCCGGAACCGCGATTACCAAATCCGTTTTACAGGCCATTGAGAAAAATCCCTCTTTTATTCAAAAGCTTGACGCAAAAGCTTATTCCCATGACGCAAAAGGCTGCGGTGAACTTGCCGCGGAAGGAGACCGGATTGCCCTGGGTATTTATTCAGATGCCGCGGAATACATGGCCAGAGGCTTTGCTTCTGTAATTAATTTAATTAATCCACAGGCAATCATATTGGGCGGCGGGGTTGTCAATTCCATCGATCTCTTTTTGCCTGAAATCCAAAAAAGGATAAAAAATTATGCCGTGGATCAAGCCTCTGAAACCGAAATTGTAAAAACCCGTCTGGGTTATGAAGCGGCGTTAATAGGTACCATCGCATTGGTTCTTGAGAATTTATAATTCAGACTCCATTTCAGGCCCTTTGGCGCCGCCCCTCCCCTTCGACTACAGCATCAAAAGGGCCCGCCTTCTTACAATGCGGCACGGGCCCTGTTTTTCCTTTCAAGTTCCGAAAGCAGTTTCTGCGGTTCCCTGAATTTTGAAAGGAAGATCATAGCGGCAATGATATAAGGTTTGTAGCTTGCCTGCTTGTAAAGCGAAACACGGTAACGGTCAAATACCGGTGCGGCCACCTCCCCCTCCTTGCAGCTCAGAGAGCTGATGTCCGCGGGGAGGCAGTGGAGGTAGAGAGCCTTGCCGTCTTTTGTCGTCTTCATTAAATCCTCGCTGCACTCCCAATCCTTGTGGGATCCATTCTGGGCGAGAAGCTCCTTTTCCAGGGCCTTGATGCCGTCAAAATCATTGTTACCGTAGAGTTCCGTCCGTCTCTCCATTGCCCTGAAGGGAGCCCAGCTTTTGGGATAGACAATATCGGCGCCTGCGAATGCTTCCTCCATGGAAGCGGATGTGCTGAACTTCCCGCCGTATGCGGCGGCGTTTTCCCTTCCAAGCTTTTCGACATCTTCCATAATTTCGTAGCCTTCAGGATGGGCAAGAGCCACCTCCATGCCAAAGCGGGTCGCGAGTCCCACTACGCCCTGGGGCACCGAAAGAGGCTTCCCATAGGAAGGCGAATAAGCCCATGTCATGGCAATTTTCTTGCCGCGCAGGTTTTCTACGCCCCCAAAGTGATGAATGACATGATCCATGTCGGCCATGATCTGGGTAGGGTGATCGATGTCGCACTGGAGGTTCACGATAGTGGGCCGTTGTTCAAGCACACCATCCCTGTTGCCCTCTTTAACCGCATCGGCAACGGCATGCATGTATGCGTTTCCCTTGCCGATGTACATGTCATCCCGGATACCGATAACATCGGCCATAAAGGACACCATGTTTGCGGTTTCCCTCACCGTTTCTCCGTGGGCAATCTGGCTTTTCCCCTCATCCAGATCCTGTACGGCAAGACCCAAAAGGTTACAGGCCGAAGCAAAACTGAAACGTGTCCGTGTCGAGTTGTCCCGGAATATCGAAATCCCCAGGCCGCTGCGGAATACCTTTGCGGAAATATTGTTTTCGCGCAGAGAACGCAGGGCATCCGCTACGGTAAAAACCGCGGCAATCTCATCAGCCGATTTTTCCCAGGTGAGAAAAAAATCTTCGCCGTACAAACGCCCGAATTTCAGGGAATCAAGTTTTTTTGTAAACTGAGACATGATACTCATATACATTCCTCCATCTGTCTTGTTAGGGCAACGCTGATTAAATGCGGCTAATCAGCGCTTCCTTAATATCTGTCCGTAAAGCCGGTCACCTTATAAACACATCGCAGTATACCGAAGGCAGGGCCGCATACACCGCGGCGCACTGAACAAGATCGGCCTTCCACGTAATCTCGTTCGGGGCATGGGCCTGATTCTCCTTCCCCGGCCCCAGGCCTATGCAGGGAATGCCTTCCCTTCCCATGACGGCGACTCCGTTGGTAGAAAAAGTCCACTTCGTGATCTCAGGTTCGCCGTACATACCCCGGAAGGCTTCCGCCATTGCCCGGGTAATTTTATGATCCCCGGGGGTCACCCAGGTGGGGAAGAAAGCATCGGTTGGATACACAAGCCCCGTGTAACTTGCGCTGTCATACTTATACATACTTACTGCGGCGGCATATTTCTTCACCGCGGGAAGCGCCTCAATCTCCGCAATTGCAGACTTGTAGGTCTCGCCGTTCGTAAGACGCCGGTCAATGGAAATGGCGCACATATCCGCCACGGCGCAGCGGGAAGGCGAATTGTAGAATATCTGCGACACCGCAAGGGTTCCCTTTCCAAGGAAGGCGTCATCCTTAAGGCGGCTGTTAAGATCTTTTACCTCATTGATGATCTCCGCCATCTTGTAGATTGCATTGTCCCCCCGTTCAGGCGCGGAGCCATGGCAGGAAATTCCCTTCACCTCCACCCGGATCTCCATACGCCCCCGCTGTCCGCGGTTGATGTGCCCGTCGGTAGGCTCGGTAATTACCACAAACTCAGGCCGGATCTTATCCTCATTGATGATATACTGCCAACAGAGACCGTCGCAGTCTTCCTCCTGCACTGTTCCTGTTACCAGTACCCGGTATTTTTCGGAAAGCAGGCCCGTATCCTTCATGATCTTTGCGCCGTAAACCGAAGAAACGATGCCCCCCAGTTGATCCGAAGCGCCGCGGCCGCCGATCTCCGTATCATTCTCATAACCTTCATAGGGATCGAATTTCCAGTTACCCCGTTCGCCTATACCCACAGTATCAATATGGGCATCAAAGGCGATAAGTGTCTTACCCTTCCCCATCCAGCCGAGGACATTTCCCATTTTGTCAACTTCAACCTTGTCAAAGGAGAGTTCCTTCATCTCCTTTACAATCCGTTCAATGACAAGTTTTTCACCGCAGCTCTCGCCCGGAATCCTTATAAGATCCCGCAGAAATTCTGTCATGCCTTTTTGGTATCCCTCTGCGGCAGCTTTGATCTTTGCGTAGTCCATATCCATCTCCTTACACAGTACCTGTCCACAAAGTAACCG
>JAIRXN010000230.1 GCA_031268245.1 Treponema sp.
CCGGATGGCGCCTGGGCGCAGACGGAAAAGAGGCCGGGTGAGGATCTGTCCCTTGATCTCTCTGAAACCTGGTCTGCGCCGGTAATCGCCTGGCCATATATACCGGGGACTCCCCTGCAGAGGGGAAGTCTGAAGCCCGCGGGCGCCATTCATCCCTATGATGTTCAGGGAGGGCGCCTGCACCTGAGCTGGCAGGGCGGGGTAGAGGCTCTCTTATACCGGGACATGTCCCGTCAGGAACGGGGCGGCACATACCGGGGCCCGCAATATTTTGACTGGCCGCGTTTCCGCAGCCTTTTTGCCGAACCGGATACCGAAGAAGATCGTAAGGATACGCTTCTTGATCAGGAGATCCGCTCGGATCCGTGGGACGCCGACTGGAAAAGCGCCGCGGAAAAGATAGTCAAATCCGGCTTCGACAGGCGGCGGATCAAGCTGAAAGAGAAAAAAGAAATTGCCGTTCCGGCTCCCATAGGCCCCTGGTTTTCCGTTTCCCCTTTTGCGCCCGAACTGGCCTTTGGCAAGGGTGATGTTCCGGTTTTCCCGCTTGGCAAGGAGACTGATATATGGTTTTCCACGGAGGGCGTTCTCAAGGCCGATGAGGAAAGCTGGATATTCCTGCCCTGGTAAACTGGATCTTCGCTGCGCTTTTCCGATAATAGAAGTATGCCGCATCTCTTTGCCTTTGTATTCTGTGTTCTCTTCCTCGGCTGTTCCGGCGGGAAAAACGGCGAGATGCCTCCCGAAGATTCAGGCGCTTTGTACCGGGACACCCTTCATCCTGATTATATTATCGAGGCCGGAAAGTATCCTCTCTGGTTTGAATTTTCCGCCGAAGGGATTAGGGCCATTTCTTCACCCGGAGAGGCTTCCCTGACGCCTTTTAAGCCCTGGCCTCTGGCCCGCCATGTCCGGGGTGTCTTGAAACACGGCGGGGAACTGACGATGGTTATTAACCGGGAAGGGTTTATTGTTGTTTCTCCGGCGCTGAGTCTGCTTCCGGAACTCTTGCAGACGGCGGGCCCTCTGTCTAAACCCGGGGAGGCCCTTGCACTCTACCTCTGCACGGATCCCGCGTTCTGGGGCTCCTACACGACAGCGGCGGCCTTTATGTATCAGGGAAGTCCCGCGGCCCTGCTCTACCGGGATGATTTTTTTGCCGAAAACACCGTTCCCGCCCCCCGGCCGCGTGTATGGACGCCGGATATTGTTTCTCACCGTCCCATCCCTCTGGCTGTCCCCGCGCTGGATGCCCTGTCTCCTTCCGAAGGCTGGGACATTGACGCCATGAGCCGGGGGGACGACGGTTACTGGTACTTCAGGGCGGTGAGGAAACCCGCGCTCCGGCCTCCGATTCAGTTTTACAGATCGAAAGATCTGGAGGCCGAAGCAGAGGCTTCTTCCCAGGCTGAGTTCCGGAATTCCTTTGCGCATGAAGATGAAAACGGCGCCCCTGATCCCGGTTTGCCGCCTCTTCCCGCCGGTTTTGTCTATACGGCAAAAGGCTCGAGCGGAGGAGTGGTGGCGGCGGCCTGGGAAGAACAGGAAGGTTTCAACATCGGAGCCGCCGGCCTGATGCTGGTACTGCCTGAACGGTGACTTGACTTTTTTTTGGATACATGGCTGGATCAAGGTATGAAAGAAATCCGGCATTATCATCACCATCATTCTTACTCACTCCTGCCGGAAACAGGCGTCGTTTAGACGTAATACACGGAATATATACCGTGGGCTTCCGGCAGACCGGGAGTTCACGGTTTTTTTTTGGAGTTTTTATGGAAAAATTACGGATCCTGATCCCCAAGGGAAGGATTTTCGACAAGGTAGCCCGGCTCTTTGACGATGCGGGATTCCCCATCTCCCTGGCGGATCGAACCTACAGGCCGGTGATTGGGGCGGGGACGCAGGCGGACTGGCTGGATGCCAAGATTATGAAGCCCCAGAATGTCGGCGAGCTCCTGGAACTGGGGAGCCACGATGCGGGGTTTACCGGCATCGACTGGATCAGGGAAAGCGGCGCCGATGTGGAGGAAATTCTCGATCTGGGCTTTGACAGGGTTAGGATCGTTGCCGCGGTTCCCGCCTCTACCGATGAAAAGACGCTGCGTTCAAAAAAACTGGTGGCCGCCACAGAATATGTGAGGCTTGCCGGGGAATGGCTTAAAGATTCAGGCTACGAGTACCGTATTCTTAGAACCTTTGGCGCAACGGAAGTTTTTCCGCCCGATGACGCCGACATGATCATCGACAATACTTCTTCCGGTCAGACCCTGAAGGACAACGGATTAAGAATCGTAGCGACACTGCTTGAGTCTTCGACTCGTTTTGTGGCTTCCAGGGCGGCAATGCAAAACCCGGAGAAACGGAAGGTCATTGAGGAACTGGCAATGCTTTTCCATGCGGTTCTGAACGGCCGTGAAAGGGTGATGCTGGAAATGAATGTATCCGAAGATAAATTCGGGGAACTGGTGAGCGGTCTTCCCGCCATGCGGAGTCCTACGGTTGCTCCCCTCTGCGGCAATGACGGATACGCGGTGAAGATTGCGGTCAGGAAGGACGAGGTTCCCGGTATTATTCCCGGACTCAAACGGCTGGGCGCCACGGATATTGTTGAGTACGATCTGCGGAAGGTAGTGCCATAAAATTGAAGAGCTTCTGCATCGGACCGCAGGTTTGCACTAACCGGGTTTTGCAGGAAGCGTGAGGAGCTTGAAATGAAGACAGAAAGCGGTTTCTGCAGAAGCGCTGAAATCAGGCGGACTACAAAGGAAACCGACATTACGGTAAAACTGAATCTTGACGGAACAGGGGAAGCGCATCTTGAGTACCCTGTAGGATTCATGTTCCACATGCTGAATACTTTTGCAAAGCACGGTCTTTTTGATCTTGAGATAAAGGCCGCGGGGGATCTCTGGGTGGATCAGCATCACCTTGTGGAGGATACGGGAATTGTTTTGGGCCAGTGTTTTAACAAGGCCCTGGGAGACAGGCGCGGGATACGGAGAAACGGATCATGTCTTTTTCCCATGGACGAAACCCTGGCGCGCGCCGCTGTTGATATTTCCGGGAGGGCCTGTCTTGTCTTTGACGCGGGGCTTTCCGGCATTCCCCTGGTCTCCACAGACCGATCCTCATTCCAGACCGATACGGTGGAGGATTTCTGGCAGGGTTTTGTGCTTGCATCCGCAGTAACCCTGCACCTTGATATAGTGCGCGGCAGAAGCGATCATCATAAGATAGAAGCCCTCTTCAAGGCTGCAGGCAGGGCTCTGCGGGAAGCCTGTGAAATTGACGCGCGGGCCGCAGGAGATATTCCTTCTACAAAGGGAGTGATTGTGTGAGGAACCTTATCGGGGTGATCGATTACGGTGCGGGAAACCTGGGATCGGTGATGAATGCGTTGAAACGGCTTTCCCTGGAAGCCCGTTTTGTTAAAGGCCCGGAAGAACTTTTGCCGGGCGGAGGCTTTGAACGCATAATCTTTCCGGGAGACGGGCACTTTGCAACAGCAATGCTGTCGCTGGAACGTTCAGGTTATGCGGAGGCGATCCGTTCATGGATTTACGCGGACAGGCCCTTTCTGGGGATCTGTATCGGGCTTCAGCTTCTCCTTGATTCTTCCGAAGAGGCTCCTCCGGCGGAGGGCAGGGAAATCCGGGGCTTGAACATTGTGAAGGGCAGGGTACGGCGTTTTCCCGGCCGCAAGGTGCCCCAGATCGGCTGGAACGAAACCGCCGCTCTTCCTTCTTCAAAACTTTTCAGGGGCCTTAAAAGTAATAGTTTCTTTTACTACATCCATTCCTTTTACGCCGATCCTGAAGACAGGACAGTTGTAAGCGGAGAGGCGGAATACTATCTCCGCTATTGCGCCGCACTGGAAAGGGGCGCGCTCGCCGCTGTTCAGTTTCATCCTGAAAAATCCGGGGCCGCGGGTTTAAGGCTTCTTGCAAACTGGGCGGAGGCTCAGGATGCAGGCTAAACGTATCATCCCCTGTCTTGATGTGGACGAGGGCAGGGTTGTTAAAGGCGTCAGGTTCAAGGGGATACAGGATGCGGGAGACCCGGCGGAACTGGCCCGGCGCTACAACGAAGAGGGCGCCGACGAACTCACCTTTCTCGACATCGGGGCTTCCTATAAAAGCCGGGCCACGCTTCTTGATGTGGTAAGGCAGGTAGCCGCCGAAGTTTTTATCCCCCTCTGCGCGGGGGGCGGCATACGTTCCGCGGAGGATATGCGGGAAGCGATGAATGCCGGGGCCGACAAGGTTTCTGTCTGTAGTTCCGCCCTTGCCCGTCCCGAATTGCTGGGCGAAATGGCCAGGGCCTACGGGAGTCAGTGTGTGGTACTTTCCATAGATGCCAAACGGGCAGGAAGAGACGCCGAAGGCCGTGTCCTCTGGCATGCCTTTTCCCACGGCGGCAGAATTGATACAGGCAGGGATGCCGTGGCATGGGCCGTAGAAGCCGTGGAACGGGGAGCCGGTGAAATCCTTCTCAACAGTATTGATGCCGACGGTACCGGCGGGGGTTACGATCTTGAACTTACCAGGAATATTCTTGAAGCCGTTCCGGTTCCGGTTATTGCCAGCGGAGGAGCCGGGAATCTCGATCAGATTGCAGATGTACTGCTGCATACAGGGGATGACGGCGGCGGCGCGGGCGCCGATGCGGCCCTGGTAGCGTCTCTGCTGCATTTTGAAAAGACTACTGTTACGGAGATAAAGAAATATGCCGAATCAAAGGGGGTCTGCATCAGATGGTAATTGCGTCAATCGATATACAGGACGGTAAGGTTGTCCAGCTTAAACATGGTGAGGAACTTGTGCTCCAGCGGGACAATGCCGGAGAGCTGGCGGAAGATTTTAACCGCTACGGCGAAGTTGCGGTCATAGATCTTGATGCCGCCATGGGGAAGGTCTCAAACCTGGGTATGATAAAACCCCTGCTCCGCAAGGCGGAATGCAGGGTGGGCGGCGGCATTAAAACCGCCGCACAGGCGCAGGAACTGGTAAGCCTGGGTGCAAAGAAAATTATCATCGGCTCGAAGGCATTGAAAAATCCGGAAGGCGGTTTCGGCATAAACAGGACATTTCTTTCCGAATTGGCAAAGTC
>JAIRXN010000103.1 GCA_031268245.1 Treponema sp.
CATACACGGAAAGGGCTGGCCCTCTTTGGATCCCTGGGAGATTCGGCCCCCGACCGCTGGGGAAGGCTCTTGCTGCGCCGCGCCGAAATAAGGCGTGCAAAGGAAACCGGCAAAAGACCACGAACCCTGACAGAGGCGGATTACCTTCTGGGGGCAAACGATGAAGCCCGGCAGGGCGCCCTGCGGTTTCGGGAAACCCCCCAGGGGCCTTTTCAGGCGCCGCCGCAAAAAGACGCCATCCCGCCTCTCATAACCCTGCCGAAACTACTTGCCGCCTCCGAACGGTTTCTTGCTGACAGCGAAAACGCCGAGGACCTCCGGCTTCTCCTGGCGCCCGGTTCATCACTGGGCGGAGCCCGCCCCAAGGCTTCAGTTTATGACAAGGACGGTTCTCTTTCTATCGCGAAATTTCCCCGGAAGGATGATGAATTCAACGCGATCCTCTGGGAAGCCCTGGCCCTTACACTGGCCAAAAGGGCGGGTATACAGGTCCCGCTCTGGCGGCTTGAAAGATTCCTGGACAAACCAGTTCTGATTCTCCAACGCTTTGACCGCAGGGCGTCCGGCATACGTGTTCCTTTTCTCTCCGCCATGAGTATGCTGGATGCCCGGGACAATGAGCAGCACAGCTATCTTGAGATTGCTTACGCCCTGTCACAGTACGGCGCCGCGCCAAAAGAGGATCTGACGGAACTATGGCGGCGCATGGTATTCACCATTCTGATTTCCAATACCGACAATCACCTGCGGAACCACGGCTTTCTGCATGATGGAAGCAGGGGCTGGCGGCTTGCCCCCGCGTATGACCTAAACCCCACCCCCCTTGAAATGAAGCCCCATGTTTTATCAACGGCAATCGACTTCAACACCAACGAAGCGTCTCTGGAAGCCGCCCTGCAGGTTATCGGGGAATTCAGGCTTAAAAAGGACGAGGCGGAAGCCATTCTCAAACATGTAAGGGATGCCACGGCCGGATGGCGGGCTGCCGCCAAATCCCTGGGTATAAACCGCCAGGAAACGGAACGTATGGCATCGGCCTTTGTTTGAGGGCCCGGTGAAATTTTGCATACTATTCCGATTCCCCCGATGAGGTAATCATCGGGGCTCTTATATTCACAAAGGTTTTCAGCCCTGAATATCCGGGCAATGTTTTTATCGATTTGCACATCCGAAGGCTTCTTGATGATGAGGGTGTCAATACGCAGAGGTTCGGCGGTATGCCGGTATTCGTACTTAAATTCCAGCAGATCCCGGTACTCCGCAAGCTCCAGTTGGATAGCTTGAAAGAAGGCGGTATACCAGTGGATTTCGGGGGAATGACTGCGGGACATAGTGGCCGGAAAACCTCCCAAGGCTTCGTTACAGGGTTTCCCCCGGACAAATTTGAAAGGGAATATAATTTGTTTTTTCAACTTTTTCGTCGGCAATCACCTTCAAAAGGGTCTCCATTGCCTGCTTCCCCGCTTCTTCAATCGAAGTAGAAACGGTTGTAATCCGGGGATTAATAAAGGTAAGAATATCCAAGTTGTCAAAACCCATCAGTCCCGCATCCTTGGGAACTGAAATTCCCGTCTCCCGGAAGTATTTGAGCAGTTCCAGGGCATAGACATCACTGGAACAGAAAAAAGCCGTCTTTTCTTTCCCGGCCCGTACCATTGAAACAGCAACAGAACTAAAATCTTTTCCCATGAGGATTTCGTACTTTAATGTCCCATTTTTTTTCATAAAGTGTATAAAACCCTGGGTACGCCGATCCTGGGAAGCAATATTCAGGCGTCCGTTCCCTGTTCCCTTCTTCCTCAAGGGGGGACACACAAAGCAGATTCGTTTGTACCCTGCCCGGCTTATATACTCCGCGCTGTCGTAAGCTGCTTTGAAGTCATTGATTGACACATGGGGAATCCCCGGCAACTGGTTTCCTATGGTAACAATGGGAATTTCAAGTTCTTTAAGCTCCCTGATATAGGTCCTTCCCTGGGTAATGGGAAGCATGATAAGGCCGTCCACCCGGCGGGAAGCCAGATTATGGAGAATCTGTTTCTCCGACTCAATATCCTTCTCGGTAACAGAGATATATGTAAAATAACCGTGGCTCCTGGCAGTCAGACTTATGGCATTGCTCATTTGGGAGAAGAAACGGTTTTTAAGATCAAATACCACAACGCCGATAGACATAGACTTCCCCCGGGAAAGGGAAGACGCTATAAGATGAGGCCGGTAATGGTATTCCCTGGCTACCTGCTGTATCCGTTCCCGGGTGGCGCCGCTTATCCCCGGCCTTCCATTCAGCGCCCGGTCAACGGTTCCCCGGGAAACATTGCAAATTTCTGCCAATTCTTTGATCGTGATCGCCATGCTGCACCAATCCGGTCGGAACCGGATACCCCCAAGCACTATTAATTGAATCCATCATATTCATAATTGAATACTATGTCAAAGCAAAATCGTATATCCAGGCAACAAAATTAGTCAAAAATCAAAAAAATTAACTTGACAGTCAATATAGAGTAGTATAAACTCTATAAAACCGTGCACGTGCACGAAAGCGGGTATTGTACTGCCTGCGCTATGTTATGATCAGGAGGATTAACCATGAAAAAATCGAGTTTCTTTTTGCTGGCAACGGCAATCATCTCTGCCGGCCTCGTGAGCTGCGCTAAAAAGGACAGTGGAAGCGCCGCCGGCAGGGCGGCGGAACCCATTTCCTTGAAAGTTACCTACCTGGGTACCGGAGAAAACAAGGATCTTCTCGACAAGGGTCTTGCAATCTTTACCGGAGACACAGGAATCAAGGCCGAGGTAGTGTATGTCCAGGGAAGCTGGGCGGAATACTTTACCAAGATCCAGACGATGATCGCTGGCGGCGAGTCCATTGACGCTTCATGCGTAGCTATCGAAGGTTTTGAGATGCTCGTTAAAACCGGCATGGCAATGCCTGTAGACGACTGGATCTCCCGGCATCAGGCTGAATACGATGCCATCGCGAATGATATTGATCCCATGGTTCTCGATTTCATGAAGTTTGACGGAAAGATGTACGGACTGCCCAACGAGTGGAACAATGTTGTAACCCACTTTAATACAGAACTCCTGGCTGACGCGGGGCTTAGTCTGCCGCCTCCCAACTGGAGCAAGGAACAGTTCCTGGAATATGCCCAGAAACTCACCAAAAAACGGGCCGATGGTACAACACAGTATGGCTGTTTTGTTCCCAATTCTTACTTCCAACTTGAAGCATGGTGTTTCAACAACGATACAGCCTTCATGACCGACGACTTCAAAAAGAGCCTCCTTCTGGACCCTAAAACAGTTGAAATGTTCCAGTTCGTGTACGATCTGATCTACACGTACCAGGTAGCCCCCATCCCCGAACCGGGATTGGATTACATCAACATGATGATACAGGGGGACGTAGCGATGATGTGGGCAGGCCGTTGGCCTACCAACAACTATATTCATAATGATTTCAAAAATGCTACAGTTCAGTATGTGCCTAACTTCAGGACCAATGCCACCATCTGGGGCGGAACCGGAACCTTTACCCTGAAGACCTCAAGGCATCCCGATGAAGCCACCGCCCTTACCGTTTTCCTTGCCTCACGGCCATGGATAGAGACGGTAATGCAGTTCGGCGCCATTCCGGTACTGAACAGTGTGGCCCGCAGCATGGTTACATCCCTGGGAGTGCCCGATAATGCGGAACTTTACTTTAACCCTGCACCCCTTATCCGGGCGGTACATTCTCCCTCCCAGTACGCCGAATGCGCCAACCTTGTAGAGCGGGCCTTGAATGATATCCTGATCAACAAGGCGGATATCATGACTACCCTGCGGGCGGCTGATGTGGAGCTTAATTCCATCCTGGCTGACAATTAACCAGGGTTCATTGTCCTGAAAAGAAAAGCCTGTCAATTAATGATGCCGTTCCTTGCGGATCTTTTGTTGATTGACAGGTTTGTTGCATTTTGCAAAATTGAAGGAGCGCCTTATGAAAGCGCATGCATCCTACTTTGAATGGAGGAGGCGGAAGGACAACAGGGACGGAATTATTTTCCTTCTTCCGGCCATGGCCGCCTACATGGTCTTTATAGCCGTCCCAATCCTGATGGCAGTAGGACTTTGCTTCCTTAACTATAATCTGCTCACTCCTCCGCGGTGGAACGGTATCAATAACATCAAGCGTCTTTTTATTGATCCGCTTTTTCTTCAAACCCTTAAGAACACTTTCAAATTTTTTGCCCTTCTTACTCCGATCCATTGCATCCTTGCGTTGGGACTGGCCTATGTAGTTTCACAGATCCAGAATAACGCCATCCGTTCCCTGTAC
>JAIRXN010000113.1 GCA_031268245.1 Treponema sp.
CCGTTGGTGAGGTTCGTGCCGTTCGTGGCAAATTTCTTACAGGGCGGCATATTTTTTAGGGGCGGCTGCGGAAACTTGAGCATTCCCCGCTTTCATGCTAGTATATTTATTTATGGATACCGCAAATCCTGAAACAAGAGCCTGGATAAACGGGAAGCTTGTAAGCATGGATCCCTCTGTGGACGGGGAGTACGGACTCCTTGAAGGTCATGCGCTTCTCACCGAAGGGGGCCTCATAAAAGGGGTTTTCCCGGAAGAAACGCTCAGTCCGGCCCTAAAGGTGACGGATCTCAAGGGCGCCCTTGTTACTCCGGGTTTTATTGACTGCCACACCCACCTTGTGTTTGCGGGGAAGCGGGCCCATGAATGGGAGATGAGGCTCAACGGCGCCTCCTATGAGGATATTGCCGCCGCGGGGGGCGGCATACAGTCCACGGTGAATGCAAGCAGGGCGGCCTCCTTTGAAGAACTTCGTTCCGCGGCGATGAAGCGTCTTGAGGCCATGGCTGCCGAAGGCGTCTGTACCGTGGAAATAAAATCGGGCTACGGTCTTGATCTTGAAACCGAACGGAAGCTCCTCCTTGTGATTAAAAGCCTCAGGGAAGGATGCAATATGGATCTTGCCGCAACCCTTCTGGCAGCCCACAGTGTTCCTGCGGAATTTGCAGGCAGGGCCGCCGCCTATATGGATGAGGTATGCGGACGCATCATGCCGGAACTGTGGAAGGAAGGGCTCTTTGAGGCGGCGGATGTTTTCTGCGAGAACATTGCCTTTGATGTGCACATGACAGAAAAACTGTTCAGGAGGGCGGCGGAACTGGGTATCCCCGTAAAGGCTCACAATGAGCAGATGAGCAATACCGGCGGCGCAGGACTCCTGGCCCGTTATCACGGCCTTTCAAGCGACCATCTTGAAAACCTGGATGAGCGGGGGGTAAAGGCTCTTTCCGAATCGGGAACTGTTGCGGTTCTCCTGCCCGCAGCTTTTTATTTTCTTAAATGCACCCATAAGCCGCCGGTAGAACTTCTGCGGAAGCATGATGTTCCCATTGCGGTGGCTACGGACTACAATCCCGGTACCAGTCCTTTTATTTCATTGAGGCTTGCCATGAACATGGCCTGTACCCTCTTCGGCCTTAAACCCGCAGAGGCTCTGGCCGGGGTTACCAGGAATGCGGCCAGGGCTCTTGGGCGGCAGGATTGCTGCGGAATGTTAAAGTCTGGTTTCCGTGCTGACTTTGATGTGTGGGATGCGGAAAAGCCCGCGGAAATGATATATGAACCGGAAGCAAAGCTGCTGCTCATGCGGGTCTGCCGCGGCAGGGAAGAATTTTACACAAGGAATGACGGAGGTTGAAGATGTCAAAACTGGTTGAGTTTATTCCCAATTTTAGTGAAGGCCGCAGGCAGGATGTAATAGATCTGCTGGTAAGGGAAGCCCAGAGCGTGGGCGGGGTGAGTCTTCTGGATCATTCAAGCGATGCAAACCATAACCGGAGTGTTTTTACGCTTGCCGGTACGCCTGAAGGTATCGCCGAAGCGGCCCTGAGGCTCTGCAGAAGGGCAATGGAACATATAGATCTCAGGCGGCATAAGGGTGAACATCCCCGCATGGGGGCCAGCGACGTGTTTCCCTTTGTGCCCCTGAAGGAAGTAAGCATCGAAGAATGCGTGGAACTGTCAAAGCGTGTAGCCGGACGGATATGGGAGGAATTGGGAATTCCGAGTTTCCTCTACGAGTATTCCGCCGCAAAACCGGAACGGCAGAATCTGGCGGACCTGCGCCGGGGAGAATTTGAAGGCATGCCGGAAAAGCTTCTGAAGGACGAATGGGCGCCGGATTTCGGAGAACGGAAGATCCATCCCAGCGCGGGAATCATGGCCATCGGCGCGCGGCCGCCGCTTATCGCCTTCAATGTCAATCTGGATACCCCGGACATTAAAATTGCCAAAGCCATTGCAAAGACTATCCGCGGTTCCAGCGGCGGCTATAGATACTGCAAGGCTCTGGGCCTGATGCTTGAAGACAGGAACATTGCGCAGGTTTCCATGAACATGGTTAATACCGAGGGAACTCCCATATACCGTGTCTTTGAGACGATTCGTGCGGAGGCCCGGCGCTGGGGGGTGAGTATTACAGGTACGGAACTCATTGGTCTTGCTCCGGCAAAGGCTCTTATCGACTGCGCCGAATACTACCTCAGGATCGAAGGCTTCGATTACCAAAAACAGATCCTGGAAAATTATCTTATTTGAGCTTGTTCCCGAATACCAAATTTTGGAACAACCACTTAAAAATGGGGCAAAGAATGCTTGTTGATTTAACGGTAAAGGAATTTCTTGAGGAAACCGCATCGGCGTCCCCGGCGCCGGGAGGCGGCAGCGTTGCCGCTCTTTCAGGCGCTCTGGGCGCCGCCCTGGCAGTGATGGTGGCGAATTTGAGCGAAGAGAACGAAGAAATTGCACGATTGCGGGAAAGAGGCGTCTCGTATCTTTCGGAAGCCGAAGCTTCCGTTGACAGGGATACTGAAGCCTTCAATGCGGTGATGGCCTCTTACCGCAGGCCCAAAAACACCGCCGGGGAGAAGAAGGAACGGAGTGAGGCCATACAGAGCGCCCTGAAGTCCGCCGCATCTTCCCCCATGTCCATTGCGGAACTGTGCGTGCGTGTCATTCATCTGGCGCTGGAGGCCCTGAAGGCAGGCAACAGTAACGCCGCAAGCGATGCCGCAAGTGCAGGCCGCATGGCTCACGCCGGTTTTTGGGCCGCAGTTTACAATGTGCGGATCAATCTCAAGTCAATAAAAGACGAAGACTTCAACGCCGGCATGCGTAAAAAAACCGCGGAACTGATCCGGGAGGCCGAAGCCCTCCTCACCGAACTTTCAAAAACAGCGGATGAAAAAACCGGCCTTTAGGGAAACGCCGGTTTATTCGCAGTTGGGTCTAATACCCCATATTACGTACTATAAGGTTCATTTTAACGCTTCCTCTGCTTTTTTGTTTGTAGGATATATGGCGTATACTTTTTCCATGCATATACGGGATTCATCCCGTCTTTTCAGTTTATAATAAGCCAATGC